>NZ_JBHXAS010000151.1:0-9530 GCF_042727425.1 Peribacillus sp. NPDC060253 | reverse complement strand
CTATTAAATAATTCAATACATTAAATCATAGGTTAACTTTAAAAGCAATAAAGTTGGTACCAAAAGTCAATAAGGAAATTATAGGGGCTCACTAATAATCAAAATCACCCCTGCTTGGTTAATTTAGGATTAGAAGTTAGGCGTTTCCACTGACCCTTTCTATTTATCTTCATAAATTAATATAGTAGTAATATTCCTTAAAGGAGTTTGTGACCGATGGAACAACGAACTTTTCAAATTGATGACCAATGGAATATCGTCCATTATCCAGAACGGCCCAGTGGCTTTTCTATAATGGTGATTGGAGACCGAACCCATTTTGTCGAAAAAGACGGCAGCTTTTGGCTTCAGCATCCTGGCAGGTTACGGATATTGGAATATTTAAAGGAATACGGATACACGCTATTTTCATCCAATTTTTACGGAGCTAACTGGGGCAGTCCAAAAGGACTTGACCTTTCCCTTAACCTATATATGCTCTTCATTAAAAAAGAAATAGTCAATCAAAAGGTTCATGTATTGGCAGAGGGGACAGGCGCACTCCTCGCTTTAAAGTTAATGAATGAACTTGGAAGTAAGATACGTTCAGTCGTATTGATCGATCCGGTTTTTTCCTTGAAAGCACAGCTTGAGAAGGAAAAGGATAATAAGTTTTTCTATAAAAAGTGGCTGTCGGAGGTTGCGGCTGCATATGAGCTCGACCCAGCAGAATGTGAACAGCATATTCTGGATACTGAAAATCAAGTAATCGCGGAAAATATCCCTATGAAAGTGATTCAGGTTTTTGGAAGCATGCGGAAAGAGCAAGCCGCACTTTATCGACAAATCCAGCTGGCTAGGAAAGCAAACTTGCAGCTAACGTATTTATTGCCTGAAAAACGTTATAAAATCCCCTATCAAATACAGAAATTTTTCAATGAGAATGAAGAGTCTTTATGAGAATGGATATATTTTTACAATAGTTTGCATACGATACAGCATCTAAAAAAACTAGACGTGCCGGATGAAGTGGGCTTGATGGCATACGAGGAGGCTGTATTTATGCAAACATACATTGTCATTGGCACTTATCAATTTGTTGGTTTCTATGTGACTCAATATTTTTTGAACCAGGGTGAAGAAGTGATCGGAATTGATTGGACGGATTCAAAAGCAAACCAACATATTATTGAAGAAAAGGAACTTGAAATAGGCAGAAGTGCCAATTTTATATACTTTCCGATAAATAAGCTTAAATTATTGGATATTTCACAGGAGGACACTGTGTTCATATCTTGTTACGATATCCAACACGGAAAAATGGATAAACCCGATTCTCTAATAGGCGAAATCGTTTCCTTCATTGAGAAATACAAAAAAAATGGCATGAATGAAATGCCAAATTTTGTTGTTTTCATGCCGGTAGATGAAGATGCGGGTATTTTTCAGCCGATATTAACCGGGATTCGTGGAATAGATTCTGCAAAAATCATATTTTTACCGACGATATATGGACCTTGGCAATCGGAAGGCATGAGCTTTGAAGCCGGCATCAGTCAAATGGGACAGTCTGATATCAAAAAGGCAATTGCTCACGAATATACTGGAGATGCTCTCTTCATCACAGATTTTGTGCAGGCATTGGAAGGGGTTCTTACTTCTTCTTCCGATAAGAACATCCAATTGTGCAGCAGCATAGATGATCACTGGGATAAATGTGCACAGTTAATATTTGGTGAAAGCATGGAATCATTAATGAGTAAATCCACAACCAAAATCAATAAAGGAACTATATTTGAAGTTCATAGTAAAATGGATCCGGCAGAAGGCGTTGCTTTACAAAGAAAACATAATAAACGATTAAACTTACTTAAAGAATGGAGAAAGCATGATTAAAGTGGGCAAGGAATGGAGTGTACTTGAAGGGGAAGCTGCTTATTCACTAAATAAAAAACATTCCAAAGTATGTAGAATAGATGATCACAATTTGTGGTAAAGCACGGAAAATATAAAGGACAAATCTGTAAATTTGCCTCTAACCAATATGTCTTGTACTATAATGTTCAAGGATAGGAATGAACATCAATTGATATTCATTATTTTATGATTACGACCTTTACGAAAGGGCCATAGACAATTATGATGGAATGGAGATTTCTTTGGATTTCACTTAAATCAATTGATGAAAATTCAAATAGATAGGGGGAAACGAAAAATGAGTTCAGATAAAACGCTTGAATTTATGGGAATCGCTATGAAGTACTTCCCTGAAGCTAAAGCAAAGCTTGAAGCGAGCGGGATTCCATTCTCGATGGAGATGGCAGAGCCATTCATGGAGCTGTTTAAAAGCGTAATGCAAGAGGCTTATGAGCTAGGCAAACAAGATGCGCAGCGTTAATTAAAGGTAGGCTGTCCAGGTAAACGGGCAGCCTCATTTTTTTATCCTTTCTTCAAGAACTTGGAAATCAGTGGGTTCAGATTCATTTTATCGATGGCCGGTTTGTATTGACCGTATAAGCCCATTAATGTTTCAACGCTCTGCATCAATTGCATGTAATCAACCTTCGATTTCTCATTCTCATGTTCAGGTTCAGGTTCCTCTTTCTTGCCAAACATCAAATTCGAAAAATGATCATCCTGGCTTCTCTGATTGTTGTTGCGATTGAAGATGTCCACGCTAATCTCCCCCTTTTCTCATTTAATAATAATGTATGTCCCTAAAATCCCATTGGCATAGACACGTGTCCAACTTCGGAAACAGATACTTTTAGACTTTAAAATTGTTAGCTCTTGCAAGGAAGTGTTTTTTTATATAAAATTAGTACCAGGTAATAATAGATGCTTATAATAACTCATTAAAATATAAGGGGATGGCAGAATGAATGCTGGAATACTAGGTCTTGGCCGCTACTTACCCGATAAAATCGTTACAAATGCGGATTTAGAGAAAATTATGGACACTTCTGATGAGTGGATTCGTACTAGAACTGGTATCGAGGAAAGAAGAATTGCCAATGATGAAATAAATACTTCCGATATGGCTTATGAAGCCGCGAAAGCTGCATTGGAAAATGCGGCAATTTCGGCGGAAGAAATTGATTTAATTCTTGTAGCTACTGTGACACCGGATCAGTCGTTTCCTACTGTCGCTTGTATGATTCAAGAGAAATTGGGAGCGAAAAAGGCTGCTGCAATGGATGTAAGTGCGGCATGTGCTGGCTTTATGTATGCAATGATCACCGCACAGCAATTTATTCAGACGGGTGCATATAAGCATGTGTTGATAGTCGGTGTCGAAAAGCTATCAAGAATAACCAATTGGGAAGACCGCAATACTGCTGTTCTCTTTGGTGATGGAGCAGGTGCAGCAGTTCTTGGCCCTGTTGCGGAAGGTAAAGGGATCCTTTCCTTCGAATTAGGGGCAGATGGAACTGGTGGGCAGCACTTATTACAGGATGGAGATTTTATTCATATGAATGGACGTGAAGTTTTTAAATTTGCTGTCCGTCAGATGGGGGAATCCAGCCTGAGTGTACTTGATAAAGCCGGATTGACGAAAGAAGATGTGGATTTACTTGTACCGCATCAAGCGAACATTCGGATTATGGAAGCTTCAAGAGAGCGTTTAGGTCTGCCGATTGAAAAAATGACAAAAACGGTTCATAAATATGGAAATACCTCTTCAGCGTCGATTCCAATTGCCCTTGTGGAAGAAATGGAAGCAGGAAGAGTCAAGGACAATGACCTAATCATTATGGTTGGTTTTGGTGGAGGTCTCACTTGGGGAGCAATCGCTCTAAGATGGGGTAAATAAAAAAAAGAAGAAAAAACGTACGAGCTTTAAAATAGGAAGGAGCCATTTTTAATGACTAATCGCCGAGTAGTTGTAACAGGTATTGGAGCAATTTCTCCAGTTGGTAATGATGCAGAAACTGGATGGAAGAATATAATCGAGGGAAAATCGGGGGTAGGGCCATTAACACGCTTGAATGCCGAAGAATATCCCGTTAAAGTGGCAGCTGAAATAAAGGACTTTGATATTGAGACATATATCAACCGTAAAGATGCACGCAAGATGGATCGTTTTACTCATTATGCCATTGCTGCATCTGTTATGGCATATAATGATAGCGAACTGGAAATAACTGATGAAAATGCTGCGCGTGTCGGAGTCTGGATCGGGTCTGGTATCGGTGGGCTGGAGACACTTGAGACACAACATGAAAACTTTTTAAACAAAGGGTATAAGCGGGTGAGCCCATTTTTCGTACCAATGATGATTCCGGACATGGCAGCTGGCCAGGTATCTATCTTACTTGGTGCTAAAGGAATAAATTCATGTACCGTAACAGCCTGCGCAACAGGAACAAATTCAATTGGTGATGCGTTTAAAGCGATTCAGCGGGGCGATGCCGATGTGATGATCACAGGCGGAGCCGAAGCACCGATCACAAAAATGTCGGTTGCAGGCTTCTGTGCAAATACGGCTTTATCGACTAATCCTGATCCACAGACTGCGAGCCGTCCTTTTGATGAGAATCGTGATGGATTCGTAATTGGAGAAGGTTCCGGAATTATCGTTCTCGAAGATCTGGAACATGCATTGAATAGAGGGGCAAAGATTTATGCGGAAATAGCTGGTTATGGCTCAACTGGGGATGCCTTCCATATTACGGCTCCGGCTCCTGGTGGAGAAGGCGGGGCAAGAGCAATGAAAATTGCCATTGAGGATGCAGGCTTGAGCCCGGAAGAAATCCAATATGTAAATGCCCATGGAACAAGTACACCTTACAATGACAAATATGAAACGATGGCAGTCAAAGAAGTCTTTGGCGACCATGCTTATAAACTTGCAATAAGCTCTACTAAGTCCATGACTGGCCATATGTTAGGTGCAGCAGGTGGAGTAGAAGCCATATTCACGATCCAAGCAATCAGGGACAGCATTCTGCCTCCTACCATCAATATTGAAACACCAGACCCAGAGTGTGATTTGGACTATGTTCCGAATCAAGCAAGAAAATTGGAAATCAATGCTGCCATCAGCAATTCACTTGGATTCGGTGGACATAACGCAACCATTCTTTTCAAGAAATATCAATAAATTAAAGGAAGAGCAGATTCTTTTGGAATCTGCTCTTTTTTTGTAGATAAAAGGGGGAGTCTATCTAACTGTTAAATCAAAGTTGATTGGAACGGGTGTATGAAACTCCTGCGGGAATACGCGTCCCAAGGGTGGGGTCCCGCATGCACAAAGGCGCCGAGGGCGGACCACGAGGAAAGTGAGTGCCTGGAGGGGAAATTAACTACAATCCTCAAAAAACTGTAGACAAACTCCATTATTATCGAGAGTTTGCCTACAGTCTGAGAGCAGATCTTTTGGGATCTGCTCTTTTTGTGTTGAAGGGAAAACATACAAGGAAATAATATGTGTCAACCGCCTTTAATTAATCATACGATAGTCAAAAGGAGCGGGGGTGTATGGGAATTGGGAGTTATTTCAACAAATGAATGGTTGAAGGAAGATTTCAACCGTCCGGTCCAGATGATGGAAAGACTCAAAGGTACATTCAACAATACGCTTGATGCGGGTATGATCTATAAACAGTTATTGAGGCACGGCATGTATTCGCCAAATCAAAAAACGAAACTCACTTGGGAAGACTTAAAAGAAAATAACGTTTGGAAAAAAACACAAAGCCTGTTTACTTCTTATAAAAAGCTATGGGGAGGTCCTGATGTTCCCATATATATTTTTCCACTCATGTCTTCAGGTATGTGGAAGAAAACGGTTGAAACGAAGTCAGGGTTGGCATTTAAAGATAAACTATTCCTTTTTTATGATAAGGGGATAGCTGAAAAGGAAATGGAGGCGGTATTGATTCATGAATATCATCATGTTTGCCGACTACATCATTTGAAAAAAGAACAAAAAGAGTTTACTCTTCTTGATACGATGATCATGGAAGGACTGGCGGAAAGAACAGTGGGGAAATATTTAGGCGCTAAATATTTAGCGAAGTGGACTAAGTTATATCAGGAAGATAAACTGCGGGAATTTTGGAGCAAGCATTTAGAAGAAAAGCACATGATAAAGCGTACAGACCCTCAACATGATGTTCTTCTGCTTGGAGCGAAAGGGTTCCCATATATGCTGGGATACTGTAGTGGCTATTACCTGGTGAAGAATTTTGAAAAGCTCTCCGTGAAAAAATCATTCATCATTCAATCTGAAGAATTCTTATCAAAAAAGAACTAATATATACGTTCTTTTTTTCTTAATCTGTTTTCTAGAATAGGAATAAATTGTCTGGTTCCTGCCTATACTGAGTGACAAACAGAAATTTGTTTAAGTGAGGGATGAATGATGCTATATCTTCATGATGTATGGGTTAACTGGTTTGAAGGAGAAGAAAACGGCTATAATATTTGTCATTTTCATGAATGGAGGAAGGATGATGGAATTGAACTACTAGATCAAGTTCCTTTGTTGAAAGTGTCAACAACATTGTTCCACTACATAGAAAACGACTTATCGGAATTACCTAAGCCATTGTTAAATGATATATTCCAAAAAGCATATGCAAGGAAAAATCATGAACGAATTCAGCTTGACTATTGTTTTATCGTTACTGATGGAAATGGAATTCTAGCTGTTGATACGATAGGTTATCATATTCCGATTAGGAAAAGCAGAATAATTCCCCGGCAGGAACAAATTGTTTACGACATGATTGAGAACCAGGATGAGATGGATTACACCTTTACTGAAAAACCTGCATCTGAGAAAGAATATCATATTTTATCGCCGTCTCCCTTATTCATGAATGGGTTGACAAGAAAAGAAAGACAGTTGAAGCAATTATTATTCATGGCCATGGACCAATTATTCACGGCGAAAAACACCGCTGAAATCCGCTATTGGTATACTGAGTGGGCTCCTGAAAAATATGAGAGCATTCAAGAAATGGATTTTCAAATAGCTTGGCTTGAGTTATATGAAGAAATGAAGGAAGGCTGGTCAGTGAAGCACCTTCAACTTTGTGAAAACTTGGTGAAGGGGCAGCCTTTTTTTGAAAAGCTTTGGCAAGTGGAGGCTGGCGATAGCCCATCTATATTATAGTGGAAATGAAAATTTGAATGAACAAAAGAAAAGACGATCCGATGAGGATCGTCTTTTTCTTTTATCTCTTTCTGCCAAGTCCCATACCATTATACATTTTTCTGATCATTTTATTGGCTTCATTGTTCGCTTTTTCTGCACCATGGTCAAGAATTTCATCCAATTCAGGCGAATCGATCAATTCATTATAGCGTTCCTGGATTGGGAGGATTTCTCCTAGAACCACTTCAGCTAAATCACTTTTAAAGTCGCCATACCCTTTCCCTTCATACATCTCTTCTATTTCTGAATAGCTTTTTCCACTAAAAATGGAGTATATCGACATCAAGTTGGAAACACCGGCCTTGTTTTCCTTATCGTAACGGACAATACCTTCAGAATCGGTTACTGCGCTCTTGATGTTTTTTTCAATTTGCTTCGGATCATCCAATAAGGCAATCGTCGCCTTTTTGTTAGGGTCTGATTTACTCATTTTCTTGGTTGGTTCTTGAAGGGACATGATACGTGCCCCTTCTTTAGGAAGGCTGATTTCCGGGATTTTGAAAATGTCGTTGTGCTTTTTATTGAATCTTTCAGCCAAATCGCGTGTCAATTCAAGATGCTGTCTTTGATCTTCCCCGACAGGAACAACATCTGTACTGTAAAGGAGAATGTCGGCAGCCATCAGCGGCGGGTATGTAAGAAGTGCTGCAGATACCCCTTCTTTGCCAGCGGATTTGTCTTTGAATTGTGTCATTCTCTCAAGTTCACCAATATAGGATATACTTTGTAAAATCCAGCCTGCCTGAGCATGGGCAGGTACTTCTGATTGAATGAAGATGGTATTTTTTTCAGGATCAAGACCAATGGCCAAATATAAAGCGGCTAATGATTTAATGCTTTTCCTTAGCTTTAGGCGATCTTGTGGAACTGTAATTGCATGCTGGTCAACTATACAAAAAAAACACTCATATTCATTTTGTAAGTTAACGAATTGTTTCATGGCTCCGATGTAATTTCCTAATGTAACGGAACCGGATGGCTGAATGCCGGAGAAAATCCTTTTCAACTACTAGTCACTCCTCTAATTGCGTTTATTGATAAATGGATATTCGTTCTTCATTATTGTAAGGATAAATAGAAAATGAATCCACTTTCTTTGAAAGAAATGTGCGGTGCTCCCATGATAGGAAACGCTCATTTAAATCTTGTGGAGGGCCGTTTTGTCCTGTATCGATGAAATTTTTGAGAATTCGAATTGTCCACTATATCTGTATTTTAGCATTTATTCATATTAAATGTATAATCGAATCGGCAATCAAGCCAATAGAACTGAAAGTTTTCTTTTAAGTGTTAATTTGGTCATCCAAGTTTTAAACCCAGCTACCTTTACATTAGAAGTTTAACTGGGTTTCTTCATTTGAATGGATTGGCTCTGTCTTCTCTGAACCTGTTTCCAATTGGTTTTGTTTAGACTAGACCATGTGGGCAGTAGACTTTTTGGTATGAATGATCAATAGTGGTTAGTACATTAACTGCTAAGAAGGTGTGTTTATGGAAGACAAGGCGATTATCGAATTGCAAAAGCATGGGTTTTCTAAATACGAATGTAAGGCCTACATTGGTCTTTTTCTTTGTTTGCTTTTTGGGAACATTGTTAGCCGGCGGAATTCATCAACATACAACGATGACCGGATTTTTATCCACCGGAGTTTTATGGGCGTTTGCAGCAGCATTCTTCTATGCACTTACTTCGATCATGGGAAAGGGAATTCAAATACTTAGCCCGTTGTTAACAACCGTTATTCAAACGACTCTGGGTGTTTTATTATTGATTCCATTAGTGGAATGGTCAAATTTTGTGCATCTTACCTTTGAGAATTGGCTTTATATACTTGTTACAGGATTTATTCATACAGGATTTGTGTTTTATTTGTTTTTCAGCAGTTACGTGAATTAAAGGCTCAAACAATTGCTATTTTAGTCTTTATTGATTCGATAATCGCAATCTTACTGGATGTGACGATTTTGAACTACCATCCTGATATCTATCAGCTTCTCGGAATTTTTCTAGTGTTTGTTGGGATCAGTTATTCTCCAAAAGATGAAAGAATATTAGAGAAAACGTAAATTTGTTCGCTTAAACTTATCATGAAGTCTAAGGTATAAAATAATTTACCAAAATGTGGGTAGTTATTCCGAAAACTTAGTTATGTACAAAAAAAGCGAAATAATTAAAAAGTTACACAATAGAACGGATTTTCCGTTTTTTTTTTGTGATATGGATGAAATGAGTAGTTCAAGGAAAATCAAACCGTTTAACATATTTCACAATGAGCAGACCATTTTAGGGAAGGATAAACACAAGGGAATACAGGATTGTTGAACGTATTCTTAAAGCTGAAATTTTGTAAAGCAGGTTTTTTTAATTATTTATAATATATAGGAG
>NZ_JBHXAS010000150.1:0-9608 GCF_042727425.1 Peribacillus sp. NPDC060253 | reverse complement strand
AAAATTAAAAGGCATGAGCCCGGTAGATTACCGGATTCATGCCCTCAAGGCTGCCTAATTAAATAAAGTGTCTAACTTTTTGGGTTCACTTCACAATCAGCTCTTTTTTTTATGCAATAAACGGGCAGGTTAGCTGAAGAAGAGACCGATTCCCCTTATTATATTAAGAAAACAACATAGATGTCGCTATTTGAATCATGAAGAAATAGGTGAACATGCCATTCCGTTAATTAAGCATCTATAGGCAAACGCATGCTCTATGTGATACAGGCGTCTTGCATGTTAGCGACCATATGCAGACTATATAATGGGAGCGGATGCTAGCGATGAAAAATCCGTTGAGCTCAATCTCAATTAGCAGGACAAGGGGGCTCATCATCTCGCTAAACCTGTGCCACTGAAAAATTGAATATTAATTATGGATTGGGCTGCCTGCAAACTGTAGGTAGCCTATATTATATTTTTAGGGAGTAAGAGAATGCCGCATATAATCTGCCTCAACAACTCCAGCAAAATCCATATTTTCATTATTGATAATCTATCATTCTTATCCTTAAGGTACCGACCGAAAATGGTGAACAACGATATAAATTTACATGAAAATGCGGTACAACTGCATTGTAGAATACCAGCCAATCAACAACAGCCTTTTGGTCAATAGCATACGCCTTCTAATTCACTTTAGAAAATATTTGCAAGGAATTTAATCGATATATTTGATTATTTATAAGAGCTTATCTCCTATCCATGGGATGCCATAACCATGAAAAAAATGTTCAGATTATCAAAACCAGCTTCCTCAGAAGCTGGTTTTTGTTTTGCCGGTCGTTAACTTTTATCTTCATCTTCGACGTAAGGATCATGTTCGTATGCAGGTAAGTCCCCAAATGAAGTCATGATGCCATCTTCATCAAGTGCTTCTTCATACTGTTCGTGCTGACTGTTCGGGTAAACGGTAATATTTTTTCCGGAAATATCAGTCCCTACAAAGTTTTCATAAGATTCCACATATCCAATCGGATCAAGTGATTCGTTATACATGTCATTATAAGAGTCTTTATCATCTGTAAAAGCAAAGTCAGATGGTGTTTCAGATGTTCCATACTGCGCGACATCCTGCCACGAGTCTTCTGCATCATAGCTTACATTTTCATCTTGATTATCCATATCGAATTTTCCAAATGGAGGCATGAGCACCTCTTCTTCAACGGGACGATTATGGGATACGACTTGATCTGGACTGTGGTCTTTACAGAAAGTTGTGTAAGGAAGTGCCTCTAGTCTTTCAAAAGGAATTTCTTTACCACATTCCTGACACGTTCCGTATGTTCCATTATCCATCGCATCAAGAGCCCTGCTGATTTTGGTTAAATGATTAGTAGCATGCTCATTGAGGGCAAGATCTTTTTCCCGTTCGTATAATTCCGTCCCTTCATCTCCTGGATGGTTATCATAGCTTGATAATTCTCCCACTGACTCATAGGGATGTTCCCAGTCAAAGCCAAAATTATCATTCACTTTAAATTCGGCTTCAAGTTCTTTTTTCTCCTTAAGCAACTGCGAGCGAAACTCAGCTAATACTTGAGATGTTAACATAAACAAACCCCTTTCATTTATATTTTCGTGCTTATTAGTTCCAATTATGTAAGGAAGTTTTTTGTTTTTAAACTTCCTCATCGAATAAAAAACTTCTTAGGATGTATCATAAGACTGAAAGGCTAAAGAAATTTTAGGGGGGTTTAGAATGGTTAACATTGATTTCGACAAATTTATTAAATCTCAGAAAAACCACCAAGGACAATATTTGGGCAAAGAAAATCATCAAGAAGGCGTAAATGATAAGGACTACAACAATCGGGGAAATTCAGATAAATCGGTGGGGGCTACAGGAAGGAAACTATAGATCACCTCGAAAAGTTGGTGAAAAAACTGTATGACAGATATACAGGTACAACTCAGAAGAGGTGATCACTGTACGAAATAACCCGCAGAAGGACGGAGTTTACCTGAAGCGAACGCTGTTACATCATCAGTGGAAACCGTTACGTTGGATGTTGAATTAGTTATAGAGGGCCTACCATATGGCATTTGAATTATGGTGTTAGTTCCACGTGGGCAAGCTGACATCAAGCGATTTAATTCTCGGTGATCTGGTTCCATTCCATCCCCTACAAAGAAAAAAATTATGATTTGATCTTTATTAAAAGAGGGAATCGTGTAATTCATAAAGCTGAGAAAATATTCAAAAGAAAAGGCCTATCCCTGTTAGATCCGGGAAAGGCCAGCTTGAAATTCTGAATGACGGTTATGTACAAAATTCTCGCCTATAGCTCTAAAAATTCTAAGGCTATAGGTGAGAAGCTGCCCTGAAATAGGTTTATACGAATAGGCTTAGTAATAGAATAAAACCTAATCCAGCAATAGAAATGATTGACTCAAGTAATGTCCAGGTTGAAAATGTTTCTTTCATGCTTAGGCCAAAATACTCTTTAAACATCCAGAAACCTGCATCGTTAACATGTGAAGCGATTAAACTACCCGCTCCAGTTGCGAGTACAACCAAGGCAAGATTAACGTCGGATTGTCCTAACATCGGAATAACTAAACCGGCAGTTGTTAAAGCTGCAACAGTTGCAGAACCTAAGGATATACGTAAAATTGCAGCAATGATCCAAGCAAGCAAGATGGGTGATAGCGAAGTTCCTTTGAATAATTCGGCTACATAGTCACCTACGCCGCCATCAATTAATACCTGTTTGAAGGCTCCGCCGCCCCCGATGATTAATAGCATCATCCCAATATGAGTGATGGCGGTTGTACAAGATTCCATGACATTTTTGATTGGGATTTTTCTTGCTAATCCCATTGTATAGATTGCAACAAGTAAAGAAATCAACATGGATGTTGATGCATCACCAATGAAACGGATAGCTGCTAGTAAACTATTATCTTCAAATCCAATTGTTTTTTGAAGCAAAGTAATAATCGTAGCAATAGACATTAAAATAACGGGAAGCATTGCGGTAAATACACTGATACCAAAACCAGGAGTGTCTTCAAGTTTAAATACCTTTTGTTCACCTAAAGAGGCAATATTCCCAGTTTTAGTGAATGATTCAGGTACAAGCTTTTTAGCTAGTTTAGTAAATAATGGCCCAGCTAAAATGACTGTTGGGATTGCTATAATAAAACCGTAAAGTAATACTTCACCAATGTTTGCACCATATTCACCAGCAATGACGGTTGGTCCTGGATGTGGCGGTAAGAAACCGTGTGTCACGGATAAGGCTGCCACCATCGGAATTCCGAGATGTAAAATAGAGACCTTTAATTCCTTTGAAATGGCAAATACGATTGGAATTAATAGCACTAATCCCACCTCAAAAAATAGAGCGATTCCGATAATAAATGAAGCAACAACCACGGCCCATTGAATATATTTTTCTCCAAATTTGTTAACGAGCGTCATCGCAATTCGTTGAGCGCCCCCTGAATCTGCGATTAGCTTGCCCAGCATCGCTCCAAGCCCAAAGATCAACGCCAAGTGACCAAGTGTTCCGCCTAGTCCAGCTTCAATTGATTTTACAATTTGGTCCAAGGGCATCCCAAGTAATAAAGCAACTCCGAACGATACAATGATTAGTGAAATAAAGGTATTTAATTTTAAGCCCATTATTAATAGTAGTAATGCTAAAATCCCAACTGCTACAATGATTAATGGCATGCTAATTCCTCCAATTAGTTATCTAGTGGTGTTAATTAAGCTTCTTTGATAATTGGAAATCCGTGTATAATCTTCTTCTAATATTCTAGATAGATTAATGAAAATCGGCAGTAATTGCCTATATTCTTTTGTTGCTTCTTCTTTTGGTGTGTGTTTGTTGGTACTGCCAATCATTTCAGAAACGACTTCAAATGATTCGATTTTTCCTGTGGCATATAAGCCTAGAATACATGCTCCTAGACAGGAACTTTCGTAGCTTTCTGGGACAACTACTTCAGATGAGAAAATATCAGACATCATTTGCCGCCAAACATCTGATCTTGCAAAGCCTCCTGTGGCTTGAATACGGGTCACAGGACTTTCCATGCATTCGGTTAAGGCTAAAAAGACGGTGTATAAATTGTAAATGACTCCTTCTAGGGCAGCGCGAATCATATGTTCTTTCTTATGTGACATCGTTAAACCGAAGAATGATCCACGTACGTCTGGATTCCATAATGGCGCACGTTCACCAGCAAGGTATGGGTGGAATAATAATCCATCAGATCCTGGTCTTACACGTTCTGCAATCTTGGTTAATACATCATAAGGGTCAATTCCTAATCTTTTCGCTGTTTCTACTTCTGAAGAGGCAAGCTCATCACGGATCCAGCGAAGGACCATCCCGCCATTGTTTACCGGTCCGCCAATTACCCAGTGCTTTTCGGTTAAGGCATAACAAAATATTCTTCCCTTTTCGTCAGTTTGCGGCTTGTCAATAATGGTTCGAATGGCACCGCTTGTCCCGATTGTTACAGCAATTTCGCCTTTTCGTATCGCATTTACACCTAGATTAGAAAGGACTCCATCGCTGGCTCCGATGACAAATGGTGTTTGTTGATCAATGCCCATCTGTTTGGCTAAATCGGAATCACAGTTGGTAAATATCTTGGTTGTTGGCACAAGATCAGATAATTGGGAAGATGTGATTCCAGCAATTTTTAATGCTTCTTCATCCCAATCCAGTGTTTTGAGATTCATCAAGCCCATGGCTGAAGCTAGTGAATAATCTACAATATATTGATCAAAGAACTTTTTAAAAATATATTCTTTAATTCCGATATATTTTTTAACCTTGACAGCGATTTCAGGAAGGTCGTTCACGATCCAAGTTATTTTAGTCAATGGTGACATGGGGTGAATTGGTGTTCCTGTTCGTTTATAGATTTCCAGGCCATTCATCTCATCTTTTATATGATGTGCCCATGCTTGACTTCGATTATCTGCCCAAGTGATGCAAGACGTCAGCGGTAGGTCATTTTCATCCATGGCAATGACACTATGCATGGCACTGCTAAATGAAATGAACGATAGCTTTTTTTGTGAGTGATGTTTCATTATATTTGAAATGGTTTGTAGAACTGCCTGAAAAATCTCTTCTGGGTTTTGTTCTGCAGCCGATATAGCAGGTGTATAAAGCGGGTACCCCATATTTTCTTGTTGGATGACCTCGCCTTTTTCACTAAATAACACGGCTTTCGTACTTGTGGTTCCGATATCTACACCCAACATATAGTTAGTCATCTTGTTGCACGACTCCTTTTGTAAGCATTTGTTGTGACATCCATAGGTCTTCTACTTTACCTTGAACATCATCAAAGTTCTCATGAAAAGTCTTAATCATGAGGTCTCTATCTTTTGTTTTGATCGCTTCAATATAAAGCTCATGATTTTTTACAATCCGCGTGAAGTCTTCATACTTTTCTTTGAAACGCATACGCATCGAAATTAAGATGAGGCTTTCCATTACGGGTTTTAAATTACTCCAGATCATCAAGATATATGAATGATTATCTGCACGGATAATCGTTTCATGGAACAAGACATCTTGATAGGAAAATTCATCAGCATCATTATATTTGATTGCGACTTTCATCATTTCTAGTATTTTACTAAGTTCCCTTACTAAATGATTCGTGTCCATCCTTACTAGGCGTTCAAATACAAACGATTCTATAAGTAAACGAACATCATAAATTTCTTCGATTTCTTTTTCTGATAAACCTATAACAACGGCACCCATTCTTTCTAATCGGATAATATTTTCGGATGCGAGGATTTTTAATGCTTCACGAATGGGTGAGCGACTTACAGCAAAATCTGCAGCTAATTTATTTTCCGATAATATGGTACCGCTTTCAATTCTCCCGGAAATGATACGCATTCTTAGCTCACATGTAACACGTTCACCAGCAGAGGCTTTTGAGAGCCATTTAGTGGGATAAAGAAATTCCCTTGAATCGTCCATACATTCACCTTCTTGAGTTCGAGTATACTTGTATACAAGTATTATAACGAAGATTTTTGATTTTGCAAACGCTTTTAAATCGATGCCCATTACACCCCGTCCCCTCAACAGAAGAAACATTCCTTAAAAAGTAAGAAAAATATCATTTTTCCCTTATTGGTAAAAAATACCCTCATTGTTAAGTTAATGTTATTCCCTTATAATTTTCAAGAAACATAGAAATGTTATGAATAGGAGAACAGAATGAAAAAACTGTGGAACACATTACTTTCCCTTACGTTGTTAATTAGCTTATTCCCGCAATTAGCATCGGCTGCTCAAAGCAATAATTTTGACCAGGAATTTAAAAAGTATTTAAAGGAGGTAAGCCTTGTTAGGGGCTTTGAAGTGACGAAGGATGATATTGAAACGTCGCTTTCTTTTTACGATGAAAGTATTAAAAACTTTCAATCTATTGATGAGCTTAAAGATACTTTAGGAGAAGTTATAAAAGCAGATTTAAGCAATTTAAAGCCTATTTATGAAGATTATAATCTTACTAATGAGAGTCTAATTAAACTGTTGAACGAGAACGGAGAAGAGCTGGATGATTATATCTTTTTCTGGGACCTCGATGAAGCTGTTTATTTCTATAAAGAAGAGGGCGATTTTGAACGAGATCCAAACTTTGACCAAGAATTAGTCAATTATTTAGCAAAGGTTAGCAAGGAAAGAGGCTTCGAAGTAACAAAAGAAGATATCGAAGTGTCATTAGAACCCTATGAAATGAGCACGGAAGACTTTGAATCTGTCGAAGAGCTTAGCGAGTTCTTAGGTGACGTCATAAAGGCAGACTTAAGTAACTTAGATTATTTTAATGAGAATTATGAACTGGATAAACAATCCCTGCTTCAATTGTTAGAGGAAAATGGTGAAGATATTAACGATTATATATACATAGATAATCTTGAAGAAACTGTTTGGACCCTTACTGGCGGGGAATTGGATGGTGAAGTTGCCGAAGATCTTCTTCCTATTTTCGAGGAAGAACTCGGTCTAACCGAAGAGGAACTACAGCGTCTTGAAGACCATTTAATGTCTTTGGAAGAGCATCTTTCCAATCCGGAAACAGTCAAGCGACTTGAAGAATTGGGCAACCGTATGATGGCTTTCGAGGAATTTGACGTAGCAACCGAGCTTTCAGCCGAACAAATAGCTGAAATGGCATCTATCTATGAAGAATTACTTTCCATCTTTAAGCTTAAAGTATCCTATTCGCTTGTGAAAAGCGGTTCGGAATCGCCTATTTCTCTTTTTGATTTAATGAAAATGGATGAATTGAAGGGTGCTAACCTAAAAATTGCGATATACACTACAGACGGGAAGTTCTTGGCTGATCTTTTGATTACGGGTGATATGGTCGATTCTGACACTCTTACGAATGCAGGGCAACAAATAAAGGAATCTGCTAAAGAGGTGGCAAAGACCATTGAAAAGGCACCCGTTGCAAAACCAGTAAAACAAAAAATTAGCTCTCATACTAAATCGGAACATCAAACGGTAAAAGGGGCCAAGCTGCCAAAGACCGCATCGGATTACATCCCTAACGCCCTTTTAGGACTGTTCATCGTTTTGCTGGGATGCATGATGTATCGAAAAATCAGGAACGCTTAATATGAAACAATTAAAGAAAAGGCGGTTTCTTCTGCTTTCATGTACAATTGCTATCATTTTATTTGGGGTTTGGTTTTCCACATCTAATATGTATAAGTTTGCAAAAGGCTACTTTCTATATAAGACTCATGCTCCAAGTAGCCAAGTAAAAGAAACAGTACATAAACCACCAAGTAATAAAACAACAAAGGAAGAGCTTTATCCTGTCCGCCCAAAAACGGGTGAAGAAATGGGGGAACTGTATATACCCAAACTAAAAGCAACACTCCCTATTTTCCATGGCACAAACGAGAATGAACTGGAGAAAGGTGTAGGTCACTTTGCAGGAAGTGTGCTACCAGGTGAAAATGACAATTCGGTTCTTTCTGGTCATCGAGATACGGTATTCCGTAAACTTGGGCAAGTTGGCGAGGGAGATTTGTTGATTGTAAGAACTTCGGCAGGAGAGTTCACATACAAAGTCAATAAAGTTCGCATTGTGGATGAGGATGATCGAACCGTAATCGTTCCAAAACCACGAGCGACACTAACCGTCAGTACATGTTATCCCTTTGATTATATTGGATCAGCTCCTGAACGCTATGTACTTGTCGCTTATCTTACTTCAAAAACAGTAGGTTAATAAAAAGGCGAATATATGGTGCACCTACTGGCTTCAGCATTCCTTCTATTAACTTAATACGCGAGAGTCCCAATAGGTTAAACCCTATTGGGACTTTTTTAGCTTCTAAAGAATGTATAATCAACGTGTATGATAGGACTTTCTTTAAAACAGATGATGTTCAGTAAACACTGATTATGACGGACAAAATGACGAAAGAGTTTAGTTTAATTAAGAATCTCTTCGTAAGCTAGAGGATGTGTTAGCACTTTTAAAGGGTGCCAATTTGGTGACGGAGGTAAGAGGGAGAAAATCGTGAGGAAGATAGAAAAACGCCTAAAAAGGCGTTTGTTAATCATTTTTATTGACTTTACCATCGTTTCCCTTGTCAATACCGGTAGCGTTATTAATCAATTGTGGAAACAAGTTTAACCCCTGATCCATAGCATTCATTGAATCGGCTTTTTGGCCAATATTTTTTGATTTTTCTTGTTTTTTCATTTTTGTCGCCTCCTAAAATTAGGATTCGTAGTAAATCAAAAAATATTCCAAAGTAATTTATTAGTGATTATGTTGCACCCGGGAGACTATCTGTATATTCAAACAGTCATATTGTATAAGTAAACTGCATTCCTTGGGTATTTAAGATGTCCATTATCGTTTTTGTGTAAGTAAACTAACGGAGCAGAATGGATTATTAGAGAAGATTCATTCTTTAGTACCTAATTAACTAAATAGATAGCCGGAAAATGGGAATATGTAATTAAATGGAAAATGGTCCCGTGGCACATAGAAATATCAATTTTTACATGGTAAAGTCTAGAAGAAGGAAAGGAGAGAGGTTATTATAAAAAAATTATTAAATATTGGGATGTCAGTTACTCTTGTCTTTGGTCTGTTTTTTGCGATATCACCGATGAATAAAGCGTATGCCTTGTCCTATGATAATACAAATCCTTATTCGACTGGTTGTGCCAATAAAAGCCCAATCACCTATGAAACAGAATATATCTATAAAAACGGTGTGAAAATTGGATATGTGCAGCTAAAAGGAAGTGCGTATTGTCATACGGCTTGGGGTTACGTAAAGTTTTATTCGGCTGCACCGCATGATTATTATGCGAATGTGTGGGTTGATAGTTATAATGGCAGTTCTAAGAGAGCATATACAAGTTGTGCTAGTTCCGGTGGTAACGGATGGATCATGAAAGGTCAGACCTCATGTTATACCGCTCAATTATGGGATAAAGATCCGTATAATGCTTTGGCCAAAGCGGGTATTTATTCTTCAAACGGGGCTCTTATTATTTCTGCGAACACCGGTCGTTATTAATATATTATAT
>NZ_JBHXAS010000149.1:0-9782 GCF_042727425.1 Peribacillus sp. NPDC060253 | reverse complement strand
AAAACTGCATGTAATTTTTCGTCTATCGTATATTTAGTCAAAAAAACTGCACCTCCAATTGTTAGATGTTGTCTAACAATTGGGGTGCAGTTCATAGTCACAGCTCTTCAAGTTTAAAGCAGGATGATTTTCATGTTCATCAATTAAATCAAAGGAACTTATGCATGATAATAGCGTTCAGATAGTTTCTTTTTATGGGCGTTGAACACTACTTCCAATGGGATATTGTACTTGTTCTCAATCACAATCAAGCTTCCTATCACATCTCCCAATTCTTCGGTTAACTCCTGTTTGTTTTCTTCATAAGAACCAATAACCTCATCAGGTCTATCCCTGCCAATTTCAAGGGAGCGAATGGCTCGTGCCACCTCGCCAGTTTCTTCTGCCAAAAAAGCAGATGCGAATGAAAATGTCCAATTCTGACCATCCTCGTGCTTCATAATAATCTTTTACCCATTGTTGAAATTCAGTGACGTTCATATTCATCCACCTTTCATTTAGATAATTCAGGTTTAACAAATCTCCTTGAATTTTGTATGATAGGAAAGGAAGATTACTAAATGGGAGATGTGATATTTTGAAAAGTCTAGCTGTATTTTGTGGATCAAGCAACGGTGCATCTACTATCTATTTAGAAGAGGCTAAAAAACTGGGTGTGGAACTGGCAAAACGTAATATTACCCTTGTTTATGGGGGCTCAAGTGTAGGAATCATGGGTGCGGTTGCAGATTCCGTTTTAGAAGCAGGCGGAAAAGTAATTGGAGTCATGCCAGATTTTCTAGAAAAAAAAGAAATAGCACATAAGAGCCTGACCGAACTGATTGTCGTTGAATCCATGCATGACAGAAAAGCAAAAATGGCAGAGCTTGCAGATGGGTTTATGGCGTTGCCAGGTGGACCAGGAACATTAGAAGAATTCTTTGAAATTTTCACTTGGGCACAGCTTGGTCTTCATCAAAAACCTTGCGGACTCTTAAATATCAATCATTATTATGATCCTTTGGTCGCTTTATTCAATCATATGTCCGATGAACAGTTCCTGCATGAAAAATTCCGTTCCATGGCGATGGTAGATGTTGAACCAAGTGGACTTCTTGATCAATTCAATACATATGAACCGCCAACCGTAAAAACTTTCATTACCGAAAAACAAACCTGATAATAAAAAACAACCGGCCAAGATCAATAATGACCTTGGCCGGTTGTGATAACTGCTTGGCACTGAAGGGTTAATTAAAAATCAGATTTAAATAATCTCCATGCCCTTTAATAAGTTGACCTTCATGTTCAGAGGAAATCCAGAAGAAATGGAATGTCAGCTCCTCTTCATCTCCTCCACCTGTTGGCTGATAGTCCCATTCATCAGGAACATTCGATGCACTTATCTTATAAAAAAATCTATTATGTATGACACCATCATCGTTCTTCCAACAATCTTCTGCAATTAACTTCTCCACATGAAAATTTTCATGACCTGTTTCTTCTTTCATTTCCCTTATCACCGCTTGATATGCATCTTCTTGAGGCTCGACTGTTCCCTTGGGTATCTGTATACCCGCTTCACTAATAGGGTGTTGAAAAACCAATACCTGTGTTTCTCCATTATTGATTCGTGTCACATATCCGTAGGCTTTTTTTATCGGCTTCACCATCATTCCCCCGTTTTTGCAACCTATTGATCAACCACCAAAAGCAAATATAAGCTCTGTCTCGCATACAGTATCTCCATCGACAGTAGCCCATCCTTTTCCTTTACCGATAGGGCCTTTCAAGCGAGTAATCTCCACTTCTAAACGTAATTGGTCCCCTGGTCTTACTTGCCTTTTAAAACGACATCTATCGATCCCAGCCAAAAGTCCGATCCGCCCTTTATTTTGTTCTTTTGTAAGCATAACAACAGCACTAACTTGTGCTAATGCCTCCAGGATCAATACACCTGGCATCACTGGGTAATTTGGAAAGTGACCAGTAAAAAACTCTTCATTTGCTGTTACATTTTTAATGGCCACCGCTCTATTTCCTTCTTCCAATTCCAAAACTCTATCAACTAAAAGAAATGGATAGCGATGCCTGATAATGTCTTTGATTTCTTGGATATCAATCAATAGTAAGTCCCCCATTGCAATGGATTGCTTTTACTTTATTTTACCATCAGTATCATCATATGGATATTTTTGTATTTATCACAATGCGGCCCTGTTTTTTGATTTCGCTTACAAATCCTTTGATTTTTTTCCCTTCGATTTAGTTAACGGGGATAGAACCATTTGTTCATATCTCGCGTAACCTCCTAATAATTTATGAATCAAGTTTATTTTAGGAACGACAAGGTAAACCACCAAGCCTGAAATGGTACTCAGTATAGCTCCTGTCAGTACATCCGCCGGAAAGTGGACACCTACCCAAATACGGGAAATGCCAACAAGGAAAGCCAGCATGATCCATAACAACCACCATCCTCTTTTGAAAAGCCAAAAGGATACACAAAACGAGAAAATCAAAATGGTATGGTCGCTTGGAAATGAATTATCCACTGCTTTTTCAATTAACTTATGAACATTGGTCAATTCAGCAAATGGCTGATTGTTCGAATGCAATCTCCCTGCCACTTTCCCCATCATTTCAGCTATTACAAACGTAATCATCCCACAAACAACCATCATTCTACTCTGTTCATTTCGAGTGAACCATATTACGATGACAGCTAAAGCTAAGAAAAATACCATGTACTCGGCAATGAAAATGGCAGAAGGGTTTAAATAAGTGTATTGTTTCCCTAAGTCATTTATCATTCTAAATACAGTAATGTTCAGTTCAAAAAAATCCATTATCTACCCAACTTTCCGCTTTTTCTTATATATTAAAGAGAAAGGGAGTAAAATCGCCATCGTTCTTCCTAACAGTTTAAGCTGCCATCTTACAATATTGTCACACGGTTAATGAGAAATTGTATGATAAAAAAAGAGAGGGTGAAACAAATGAAAATCAATCATTTAAATTTAACAGTTAATGATGTTACTGCATCACGTGAGTTTTTAGAAACATATTTTGGACTGACCTGTACAGGAAGTCGCGGGGACGGGTTCGCCGCAATGTTAGATGACGATGGTTCCGTATTGACACTAATGAAAGGACGAAATGTACAATACCCCCAGACTTTTCATGTTGGATTCATTCAAGAAAATGAAGAACAAGTTAACAGAATCAATCAACGATTGAAAGATGATGGATTCATGGTTAAGCCTCCACAACACCTGCACAGATATACTTTTTACGTAGAAGCGCCCGGAGGATTTAGCGTTGAGATACTGTGTTAAACTATCGGAGCTGTCTTAACGACAGCTTTTTTCTTTATGCAAAAAAGGGGAAGCGATTTCTAAAAAGTGCACCTCAAAAATTTGATCTTATGAAAAAGTTGGAGACTATTTGTGTCATTTTCCTGATTAGAGCATAAAATTATATAACCCATTTAATTCCTTCTTAAAAACTAATGAGGAGATGTTTCGATATGTCAGGTTGTGAACATGATTTTGACCGCGGTTTTGGATTTGGTGGAGGTTTCGCCTTTATAGTCGTATTGTTTATACTCTTAATCATTGTCGGTTGTAGTTGTGCCGGCGGCGGGTACGGCGGCGGGTACGGCGGCGGTCAAGGATATGGCGGATACTGCTAATATAGAATGAAAAAGACCGACCTTAATTGGTCGGTTCTTTACTTTTGATTCCCACCTCCAAGATAAAAAGCTTATATTGTCGGTACATATTCTTCCACCTTTATCATAAAAATTAAGGCCATTCAACTTACCCAACAAAACAATTCGGGCAATTCTCCAACATCCTGCTTTCCTGCGAATTTTAATAAAGTTCGACCGTTCATAAAAAGGAGGAACCGAAAATTATTTTAGTTTTTTTCTTATGACCTAAGGCAGCGCTAACTGGAACCGGTAATTAATTTAGTATAATGGGAGTATCCGTACAAGGGGGTACAACATGCTGCACATACAGAAAGGGTCACATACTGTAATCATTGTCATTCATGAAATTTATGGAATTAACCAACATATACAAGGGTTTTGTGAATTATTATCAAAGCAGAATTTCGATGTCATTTGTCCGCATTTATTAGCACAGGAGACACCTTTTGCTTATTCCCAAGAGGAAGAGGCTTATCATTATTTCATGAAGAACGTAGGTTTCTCAGGCGCTTTACAAAAAATAAAAAATATTATATCGGATGTTAAAGATGAATACCAAAAAATATTTATCATTGGATTCAGCTTAGGGGCAACTGTAGCTTGGCTGTGCAGTGAGGAAGAAAGTGTCGATGGAATAGTTGGATACTACGGCTCTCGCATTAGGAATTATGTGGAATTGGAGCCACAATGCCCTACACTGCTATTCTTTCCGGAAGAAGAACAATCCTTTAATGTGGATGAATTGATTTCAATGTTAAAAGTAAAGAATTTCGACTTACATAAATTCAACGGAAAACACGGATTCAGTGACCCTTACACCTTAAAATATAAAGTTGAATCCGCTCAAAGGGCATTTAGCACCATGATGAATTTTTTTACGAAGCAGTAGAACCTAGGTGACACTAAGCCACCTGTTCTTTCATTCAATTTTACATTTTGTATTGATCCAATGTATCGAACCCGCATCACTATGGGGATGACTGTCTGTTTGAATCTTTTTGTACTCTATTGCCAATTCTGTTAAAGAAAGCTTCAACAGCTGTTCCTCACTTTTATTTACATGATAGATCATGAGTTTATAGATTAATTCCTTCCGTTTTTCTTCCACACCCTTTCTCATTTCACCCTCTCCTTTTTTGTTATTTGATGGTGTTAGAAGCATAAATAAATCAGGTTGAGGCAAGACGCGGGGCGGGTACGAATGGTTGCTACATCTATTGTTTTTTTTGAAGAATACCTGTTCCAACAGTTCAACGTACCACTTCCTGTCTGAAATATATGAATTAATAGATATTCAAACAGGGCTCATCAGAAGGCAAGGAATCATTCTTTTTTATTTTCATATATTCTTCCTCTAAGTCGGTTAAGGTTAATTCAAATAAATGGGTGTCATTCTTTTTATAAATTCCCTCGTTAATCAACTTGTTGATTAGAAAGTTCCTTTTCTTCTCAATAGCTTTACGTAATAATATCCCCATAATAAAAACCTCCTTTATTATCTGAACAACTACGGTGGAATCATTCGGTCGGGATCTTCCTGCTTGCCCTTTTACCAAAAAAAACCGGAGACATCTCTTTACATGAAAGAAAAGTCTCCGGTTATCCGGTCAATTAACCTATAATTCTTATCGAACTACTCAGTATTATTGTTTCTTATTTTACAAACTCTGTGCCCCATAGTCAACAATAAATTTTTATTTTTCTAAATTTACTTGGCTTGATTCTTTCTTGGGTAGCTTTTTTTATCATTACTTTGGCTTCGCTTCATGAAATGCCGTTTTAACTTTATCCAACAGGTCTTTATCTGAAATCAAACGATAACCTGTTAGTGCAAGAGCTTTTGCTCCAGTAAGGATGGCTTTGTCTCCTCTTGGGGATTTCGCGCAATCACGGAATTCATTCGTATGGGCAATCAACTCGTCTGGTCCAATTTTTATATATGGATGGGCTGTCGGTACCACATGGCTTACATTTCCTGCATCTGTCGAACCAAAACCATCCTCTTTTCTAGGAGCCACCTCTTCCCCTAATTGCGTCAGTTGTTCTTTTAACAGGTCATCAAGGACTGGATTGATCACAAAATCGAGTACTTCATTTTGGAAACGTTCGACTTCAACCGTACTTCCTGTGGCAAGTGCCGCCCCTTTTGCTACATCACGTATTTTTCGAGATACCTCTTCGCAAAGTTTCCATGTTGTTGCCCTGATGTAGAACCTCGCTGAAGCATATTCAGGAATGATGTTAGGCGCTTCCCCGCCATTGGTGATTATTCCATGGATTTTGACCTCGGATGGGAGCTGCTGTCGCAAAGCATTAATGCCATTGAACAGCTGAATCACTCCGTCAAGAGCATTCACGCCTTGTTCAGGAGCTGCAGCTGCATGTGCTGATTTTCCATAAAAATGAAAATCAAGTGGATCGACAGCCAAAAACGGACTTGTTACACCCGTTTTCCCAGCAGGATGGATAATGATGGCTGCATCCACCTCATCAAAAAGACCATGCTTCACAAAGCTGCCTTTTGCACTACCATTCGGCCCGCCCTCTTCAGCAGGCGTTCCGAAAACAATCACTTCTCCGCCTGTCTCCTCCAGCACTTGAGCCAAGGAAATTCCTGCTGCTACACTCGTTGTGCCAATGATATTATGACCGCAAGCATGACCTAAACCAGGCAATGCATCATACTCGGCTAAAAAGGCAATTGTGGGGCCATTCTTTAAAGAAGTTTTTTTGGCGATGAATCCTGTTTCATGCCCAGCTATATTGCGGGTCACTTCAAATCCTGCATCTAGAAGTAATTTGGTTAACGTATCCGAAGCGAAGAACTCTTGATTGCCAATTTCGGGTTTGGCATGGATGGCTTGACTCGTTTCAACATATAATTTGGAATGCTGATCGATGTGATCTGCAATGATTTGCTGATGCGACTTCACTAGTTCAATTCCCATATCCTTATCTCCCTTTTTATTTATTGGGTATAAAAAGCCGGATAGGTATCTTGAATCTATCCGGCAATTCTTCACTTTGTTTCAATCATCATTTTTCACTAGCCGGTTTTGTCCAGGCATCTTGGTAATTCACTAATTCATCTACAGATACATATGCAGGAATCGTGTTTCCGTCAAACGTTTTTTCAATGAACGCTTCCACTTCTTTCGATTGGTAAAGTTCTACTAATTTTTGCAGCTCAGGACGATCGGTATCTCCCTTTTTAACCGCAATGATATTAATATATGGTTTTGCCGTTTTACTTTCATGGAATAATGCATCTTTTAAAGTAAGTCCTGCTTCAACGGCAAAGTTGTTATTAATTGCAGAGGCATCGGCATCATCCAATAGACGCGGCGTATTGCCGGCAGCAACAGGTTTGATTTTCAATTTTTTCGGATTATCTTTAATGATTTCCAATGATCCCGACCCATTGAATTCCTCTTTCAATGTAATCAAGCCAGCTTCTTGAAGAAGGAGTAATGCACGGCCAAAGTTTGTAGCTTCATTCGGAACGGCAATGGTAGCTCCATCCGGTAGACTTTTAAGGCTTTTATGCTTTTTCGAATAAAGACCCATTGGCGCAATGACAGTCGACCCGATGGGTTCTAATTTCAAATTTTGATCTTGAACAAATTCATCGAAGTAGGCAACTGTTTGGAATGAATTCGCATCAATTTCGCCTTCACTTAACGCAAGGTTCGGTTGGATATAATCGTTAAAAGTGACCAGTTCGATATTCAGGCCTTTCTTTTTCGCTAAGTCGACAATGTATTCCCACGTTCTCGTATCCCCGCTGCTGACACCCACTTTTACTGTTTTTACATCATCTGAACCGCCTGCTGCACCTTCTTTGCTCCCACATGCTGCAGCCACGACGGCCAATGCTAATACGATAATTGTTAATAAGATTTTCTTCATTTTTCCTGCCTCCTCTAATTTTTATCTTCTTCTGATTTTTTTTGAAACGAAATTCCCGGTGGATTGCAGTAATTGAACGATGATCACGAGCGCCGCTACTGTGACGACCATCGTCATCGTATCGAACCTTTGATAACCGTAAGCCAAGGCCAAATCTCCCACCCCGCCTGCACCGACGGCACCTGCCATGGCTGTAGATCCAACAAGGCCAATCGTCGCGGTTGTAAATGTAAGGATCAATGAACTAAGTCCCTCAGGTATCAAAAAGCGATATATGATTTGCCATGTCGTTGCCCCCATTGCCTGAGCTGCCTCGATGATCCCTTTGTCCACTTCCAACAGGGAGTTTTCCACAAGCCGGGCAATATAAGGAGCTGCATAAAAGATCAGTGGAACAATTGCTGCATTCGTTCCGATTGCACTGCCCACAATCATTCTAGTAAAAGGAATCAGTGCGACAAGCAAGATGATGAAAGGAACCGACCGTAATATATTGATGATCGGGTTCAATACATTAAAGATCCATTTATTCTCCAGGATGTGACCGTTCCTCGTAATGACAAGCAGGATACCGAGCGGAAGCCCGATCAATCCGGAAAATACCAATGAGATGGCTACCATATAAAGTGTGTCACCGAAAGCTGTCGACAGCTGCTCGGCTGTTATTTCCATTCCCCAAAGCGTATTACCCATTTATCTGCACCTCCTGGACGAGAATCCCCTCATCTTTAATATATTGATAAGCCTTGTCCACCTCATTTTTGTTCCCTGTCACTTCGATGATCAAATTCCCAAAGGGCGTTTCCTGAATTTCAGAAATATTGGCTGATAATACACTTAAATGAACATCATATTTCTTCGAGATGGTTGAAAGTAAAGGGGTTCCTGAAGTAGTCCCAATAAAGTTAATTTTCCAAATAATCGGGATATGGGTCCCTATGCTTTTCAGGAAACTTTGTGGTATCTCGTCATGTATGACCGTTCTCACGAAGTTTTTTGCAATATCCGTTTGCGGCTTCGCAAAAACTTCGAAAACCGAACCTTGCTCAACCACGCATCCGCCTTCCATGACCGCAACCTTATTGCAAATTTCCCTGATTACAGACATTTCATGAGTGATTAACAGAATGGTAATATTGTATTCTTTATTAATCTTCTTTAAGAGCTGCAGAACAGCACTAGTGGTTTGTGGATCCAATGCCGACGTAGCTTCATCACATAATAGGATCGATGGGTTTGTAGCCAATGCTCTCGCGATCCCGATCCGTTGCTTTTGACCTCCGGATAATTGTTCCGGATAACTCCTTGCTTTGCTTGATAAGCCAACGAACTCCAGCAACTCGCCTACCCGCTCTTTGATTTCTTTACTGGGCGTTCCCGACAAAACCAGCGGCATGGCGATATTATCAAAAACGGTCTTTGAGTTAAGTAAGTTGAAATGCTGAAAGATCATCCCGATTTTTTTCTTTTCTGCCCGTAAATCCTTAGGGTTCAATGAAGTTAAATCCTTCTCCCCAACGATTACACGGCCATCTGATGGATGTTCAAGCAGATTGACTAACCGAATCAACGTACTTTTTCCGGCTCCGCTATAACCGACTACACCGAATATATCTCCCTTTTCTACTGTCAAATTGATTCCTTTCAAAGCTTCAACGGTCTGTTTCTTTGTTTGATAAACCTTTTTAACATTTTGAAACTCAATCATCCTATCTCCCCCCAAGTTGTTAATTTCTACAAATTCATTATCAGAGAAGAGCTTTGCAAAGTTTCAAAATGATAGGGTTACATTCGTTTGATGATCCCGTGCTTTGAAAGCCAAACTCACGAGTTCATGCACCATTTTCCCAAATGACAACCATATTCATTGTGAATAAACAAAAGAGGCCTCTTCCGTCATCAGACAGAAGAGGCCTCCTTTAGAAATAAAAAAGAGTAAACTCTTAATTTAATTATCTAAGAAAAGCTCCTTCTTATCTTTCAAACTTTCGTCCGTTGGAATTAGCACAGTATTTTTACAATAGTAAAAACCCGCTGCCGAGGTATCATAGGGCCAAGTCCCTCCACATCTCTCGATAAGAATTAACGTTATATTTAATTATGTCCTTCACTATATATTCAATTTTCACTTAAGTCAACCCTAATTTTTATCGTTCTAACTATTTTCATAGTATAGTTA
>NZ_JBHXAS010000148.1:0-9873 GCF_042727425.1 Peribacillus sp. NPDC060253 | reverse complement strand
GTCATGATGGGTGCGTTGGAGAGCAGCCATTACGGCATACGTTTGGGTTCAGGAGATAAAAGGTAGCTATGTTGCTAGTGAGGATTTCCGAATCGGTCAAATGGAATCTAATGATGATAATGATATTACCGTGATAGTTAAAAATGTTAGACCTAACTTTGATTTACTTTAAAAAAACAGCCATGTTCGTGTGAACAGGCTGTTTTTTTATAGGGCAGGCTTTTATAACGATAATAATTTTAGTTTTTGCGTTTGAAACTCCTCATCTGTTAGAAATCCTTGTACTTTTAATTTTGCTAGATTTTCTAACTTTTCAACAATATCAATCTCTTTTATTGAAGGAATAGAGTTAAGCATCACTAATATTTGATTTGGTCCCGTACGCTTCATAACCCTGTATCCATGATCTGCTGCTGTTGCAAGCCCTTCATTATTAGGTTTACAATATCCATTCGGCTGACATGTACCGTCATCCCGAACCAGAAGTTTTCCCAAAAGACCAACAGGAACCCATTCAGGTCTTTGCAAACGTGGGATATATTCTTTTGAAGCGTCCCATTCAGGATTTAATATTGGTTCTGTTTTTGTAAACTCTGGTTGTACTACTGTTCCATCAGCATTTTTCATTTCGGGTACAACCACCTCATGGTATTGTATCCTGCCCCATTCATCTTTTTCGAAGAGGTTGTGCCAGCGCAAATCACTTGCATCCGCAATCATTGCTGGAGTTGCACTCACTACCCCGAGAATATACTGATCTGCAGCATTCGCTTTACGTATTTTATCACCTGCACCATCGAAAGTAACAAAGTAGCCAACATCAATTGGGTTTCGATCAACCGTTTCAAACATTTCAGCATAATCGGCTGCAGCAGGAGACAACACAACACCGTCGAGGTAGAGATTTCCTGTCGCCCCTTCGATTACAGCGGAATTTAACGTTGGCCCAACAGCAAGACCGTTTGCCAAATGCCAGGAAAAAGGGAAGCGTGTGGTCCCATTTTGCCCCATAATATGAGAACCAGTTTGAGCTGCGATCGTATTTAGACCCTCTGAATGGGAGAAAGGAGCCTGTGCTTGTGTCTGACTCCCTTCTGCGTGAGAAATTGCTCCGTTGGCTTGCGTCCCTTGGCCTTCCGCATGAGAACTGTCTCCATTAGCATCTGTATTGTTCCCCTCGGCATGAGAGGATATCCCAAAAGCATTCGTATTTGTTCCCTCTGCATGGGAAGCAATTCCACTCGCGGTACTTCCTCCTCCCTCTGCATGGGCCGCTGTTTGAGAAGCAACCGTATTTTCTCCCTCCGCATGTGAATGATCTCCGCTTGCAGTGGATCCGCTACCTTCTGCATGAGCAGCAAACCCACTTGCATTGGTGCTCGATCCTTCGGCATGAGAATTCACACCAAAAGCGAAAGTTCCATTCCCCTCAGCATGTGCATTTTGGACATTCGCAATTGTATTCGTTCCTTCCGCATGCGATGCTGGACCTAAGGCCTGTGTTGAACTTCCTTCCGCATGAGCTGCTTCTGCACTGGCCGAGGTGCTAATACCCTCTGCATGAGAGAAATCCCCCATAGCTTGCGGACCAGATAGGGACGTAATATCTTCGGTTCCCCCTTCCGCGTGAGCAGCAAACCCACTTGCAGTTGTTCCGATTCCCTCAGCATGTGAACTCTGTCCACTAGCAAAATTGGGAGCAGGATTACCAAGGTAGGTCCACACCACCGCCTTCTGTGTGAGAGGCCCTGCCACTTGCCGTATTTCCTTCTCCTTCAGCGTGCGCGTTAACACCGCTGATCGTTGTTTGCGTATTTAATCCTTCTGTGTGCGAATTAGCTCCGGCTGCTGTTGTATTATTTCCCTCTGCATGCGATTGGTCTCCATTGGCAGTTGTAAACAAACCTTCACTATGAGAAACTCCTCCATTAGCTAGCGAAGCGCCTTCCGCATGGGACGTCGACCCAAAAGCTCTTGACTGGCCTTCGGCATGGGACGCAAATCCACTGGCGGTAGTCTGAAATCCTTCTGCATGGGAATCCGTTGCAGTAGCGTTTGTATTGCTACCCTCGGCATGAGAAGCTTCCCCACTGGCGGTTGTACTTTGTCCTTCCGCGTGAGATCGTAGCCCACTGGAGATAGAGCCCTCCCCTTGGGCATGAGAAGAATTTCCACTGGCAATTGTGCCTAACCCTTCGGCATGAGCAGCAAATCCACTAGCAGTTGTATTGACTCCTTCCGCATGGGAAGCAACAATTCCATTGGAGATTGTACCAACTCCTTCGGCATGGGCAACAGAACCACTTGCAGATGTATTGAATCCTTCTGCGTGTGCAGCAGGTCCACTAGCGGTTGTCCCTATGCCTTCTGCGTGAGCACCATCCCCACTTGCTAAGGTAGGTGCTGGATTACCTATTTGATCTACTCCACCTCCTTCCGCATGGGAGGCCCTGCCACTAGCCGTATTCCCTTCTCCTTCTGCGTGCGCGTTAACACCGCTAATCGTTGTTTGTGTATTCAATCCTTCTGTATGCGAATTAGCTCCAGCTGCTGTTGTATTATTTCCCTCTGCATGCGATTGGACTCCACTTGCATGCGTCGCAAAACCTTCCGCATGGGAAGCAACCCCGCTTGCTGTCGTAGTAGATCCCTCTGCATGTGCCGTATCAGCAAACGCCGCAGTCTGGAACCCCTCCGCATGGGAAGAGTTTCCCGTCGCAATTGTTACACTTCCTTCCGCATGGGAAGTATTTGCACTGGCGGTAGTTAGATATCCCTCCGCGTGGGAAGCTATCCCGCTTGCTGTCGTAGTAGATCCCTCTGCATGTGCCGTATCAGCTGTTGTTTCGGTATTAAACCCTTCCGTGTGTGTAGCGTTCCCACCTGAAGTTGTAGTACTTCCTTCTGCATGGGAAGCAGACCCGTTGGCAATTGTATTCATTCCTTCTGCATGTGAGGCTGTCCCATTAGCAGTTGTATTTATTCCTTCAGCTTCCGAACACTCCCCTATCGGATTCTGGTTACATCCATTGGCCATCAAGATTCTCCATTCCACGTTTATTTTAAGTTATAAAAAATGAACATATTATTACTGTATGCATTATCAAAAATATGGTATGGACAAGTCCCTTAGTTAAAAGGCCGTTGTGTATGTTAACTAAAAATACTTCACCCCTGAAATCGAAGAAATTGAAAATGGAGGGATAGTATATAACGATTTATTCTTCACTAAAAAAAGTTGACAAAGTCCACTAATTAAACTAAAGTTTTAGTTGATATAGTCCACTAAAAAAAGGAGCTTCCAATGAGTATAAATAATAATACTATTGCAGATATTCGGAAATTCAATAGGTTTTATACCAATATTCTTGGTTTATTTGATAAGCATATTTTGGATACCGGATATTCTTTCACAGAGGCAAGGGTACTTTTAGAAATCGGTTTATTGGAGCAGTGTATAGCCAATAATCTAGTTGATAAACTGAAAATTGATCGTAGCTATATGAGTAGAATAATTGCCAAGCTAAGTAAAGATGGATTAGTTATCAAGGAAAATTCGACCTTGGATAGCAGAACTAGTCTGATTCGATTAACTCCAAAAGGAATCACTATTTTTAACCAGATTAATGAAAAATCTAATGAACAAGTAATGAATTTATTTCGAGGATTATCAGAAAAAGAAATTAAAGAAATCCATACTTCTATGATGTTCATTCAGAAGAAATTGGATAGTTTGGAGGGATTACAGGATGATACGATTTGAAAATGATTATACAGAAGGTGCTCATAAGCGAATTCTAGAACGATTAATAGAAACCAATGAAGAACAAACACCTGGATATGGAGTGGATGAACACTGTGAAAAAGCGAGGGCTTACATTAGAAAAGAATGTGATGCTCCGAATGCAGATATACACTTTTTAGTAGGAGGAACACAAACGAATACAACTATTATCGCTTCCATTTTGCGCCCGCATCAAGGTGCAGTTTCAGCAATTACTGGTCACATAGCAGCACATGAATCTGGCGCAATTGAAGCAACGGGTCATAAAATACTTACTTTACCAAGTGATGATGGGAAAATCCAAGCAGCACAGGTGAAAGATTTATATGATGCTCATTGGAACGATGTCACTCATGAGCATATGGTACAGCCAGGCTTGGTTTACATTTCTAACCCTACAGAAAATGGAACGACTTATAGTAAAGTCGAATTGGAAGCATTAAGTAAAGTTTGCCGGGAATGTCGTTTGCCATTGGTAATGGATGGCGCTAGATTAGGATATGGTTTGGCTTCAATGGATAGCGATTTAACCTTGGCAGATATTGCAAGTCTATGTGATGTATTCTATATTGGCGGAACTAAAGTTGGTGCGATGTTTGGTGAAGCAGTAGTCATCATAAATGATGCCCTGAAAAAGGATTTCCGATATATTATCAAGCAAAAGGGAGGATTATTGGCTAAGGGAAGACTTTTGGGGATCCAGTTTGAAACTTTATTTGAAGATGGATTATACTATGAAATTTCTAATCATGCCGTGGAAATGGCAATCAAGATTCGAGATGCATTTGTTGAAAATGGATTTTCATTACGATATGATTCTACATCAAATCAGCAGTTTCCCATTTTGCCGGATGATGTAATTTTGCAATTAGGCAAAAAGTATTCATTTTCCTTCTGGGAAAAAGTCGATGCTACACACAGTGCTATGAGATTTTGTACTAGTTGGTCTACGAAAAAAGAACATGTTGAAATGCTAGTAGAAGATATTAAGGCGACTACAGGAGAAAAAAATGGCAACGATAGAGTTATATGCAGAGAATAGTTATATAAAAGAATGTACGGCAAATATTGTTTCAATAAAAGAACAATTTGTTGTGTTTAATCAAACGATTTTTTATCCTGGTGGCGGTGGACAGCCTTGTGACCGAGGGATTATTAAACAAGGTGATAAAACCTATAATATATTAACAGTAAAAAAAATAGATGGAGAAATTATTCACGAACTTGAACGTCCATTACAGGACACTAATCAAACAGTAGAGATGCAGATTGACTGGTCTTGGCGGTTTCAGAATATGCAGTACCACACATTATTGCATGTCATTTCAGGTTATTTATATCAATATTACAATGCTTTAGCTACAAGTAGTCAAATTGAAAAAGATCATGCGAGATTAGAGCTGTCCTTTTCTCCTGAAATAATACAGGAAATACCATTTGATCAACTAGAACAATCAATAAAGAAGATATTGACACAGCCACATAATGTTTATACGAAAATATTAAATAGAGATGAAGCCGAGCAAAAAGAAGGTACTATTAAGACGGTAATTAATTTACTTCCAGCTTCTCTTAACGAAATTCGAATCGTTCAAATAAACGATATTGATGAGCAAGCATGTGGCGGAACCCACGTCAACAACACAACTGAAATTAAAGACTTTTCCATTATGAAAATTCAAAATAAAGGTCCCATGAAAAAAAGGATTAAAATTCAACTAATGGATTAAGTTCTACTATCCCTTCCTTTTAGCAATGAGGGGATAATCAGTGGACAGTAGAAAATGTATACGGGAATCGTTCCATAAACGGCAACATCAATATTGATCATTATTTTCATGTTCCAATTTGCAGCTGCCGATCTTAAGCGACTTTATTATAGTTGAAATTAAAAAAATTAGTATATCATAAGGAAATATTTAACCCCGTTCATAATTACTTGAACGGGGTTATTTGGGTTTAAGATCAAATTAATCACTGCACTGTCACTAAACAGGTGCGTTTTTCTTTATTTTTATGTAAATAAAGAATAGACTGTTTTTCCTTCTTCCTGATACCAGCCCTCTCCTCCTGTAACCAGCAGTACTTGAAAGACTTCATGCACATGCCAATTTTTTCGTGCACTTGTAGCGAATGTTACGTTACCAATTGGCGCGTTTAGAGGTTTGGGATCCATAAAGGTCATGGAAAGATATGCATCATTAATGAAATTATCGGTAACTTTTTGACCTAAAGGAAAGAATGTATTGTTCCTTATTTCTACGATTCATTTTGTTTAACTTTTTTATTTATTGAATTTTGGATCTGGAAGAGCCCCTACTAATGGATGGGGTACATATAACTCTTCTAAATAATTCATCTCATCAGGAGTCAACCGAATATCAAGTGCAGCTACTGCACTTTCAAGATGGCTTTCTTTTTGGGCACCTATGATAGGTGCAACAATCTGATCCTTATTAAGAAGCCAAGCTAACGCAATCTTATCACGAGTGACCCCATGATTCTTTGCGACTTCAGCCAATCGTTCTACGATGCCGCGATCAACTTTCATCATACTATCATATTTTGAATGTTGAACCATGTCTGTTTCAGAACGAAGAGAAGTTTCTGACCAATCACGAGTCAAACGGCCTGATGCGAGTGGACTGTATGGTGTTATCGCAATTTTTTCATCACGACAGAATGGAATCATTTCACGCTCTTCTTCACGGTAAATCATATTATAGTGGTTTTGCATGGAGACAAATTTCGCCCAGCCATTATGTTCTGCTACATGTTGCGCTTTTTAGAATTGCCAAGCATACATAGCACTACCACCAATATAGCGAGCTTTTCCTGATTTAACTACATCATGTAGAGCTTCCATAGTTTCTTCAATTGGTGTGTCATAATCCCAGCGATGAACAATATATAATCTACATAATCTGTTCCCAAGCGCTCCAAACTATGATCAATTTCGGTCATAATTTCTTTACGAGATAAACCGCCGCTGTTAGGACGACCAGGACGCATTGTTTGATGAACCTTTGTTGCAAGGACAATATCATCGCGCTTTGTATAGTCCTTCAATGCACGACCTAGAATTTTTTCACTTTCACCCATTGAATAGATATTCGCAGTATCAAAAAAATTAATCCCCAAATCGAGAGCTTTTTTGATAACAGGACGGCTTTGACAGGAGTCGTTACAGCTGTGGGATCAGAAGGTAAAAAAATTGTACTAGGATCACGTTGGCCTGTGACTCTATGACGAATCACTCTGCTAAATTAGAGAGTTTTCGAATGTGTTTAGGCACAGTAGAGTAAACATTCCACTTACCGGTACTATTGTCAAAAACCAATGTAGTTTCTTGTTCTTCTCGGAATAACCCATATCGTTGGAACCTCCATTTGACTTCTGCATTTTGAACGTATAGTTAAGACTCTTAACCTTTTTACAATGGTTTCTGTCGAATGCTAAATATTAAATACTTTTAATCATGCCGTGTCATAACTTGTCCAACATACATAAAATATTTGATGTCATATAGAAAGGTGAGGAAAAAATGAGCAGAAAAAGTAAAAAAGAAATTGAAGTTAAGGCTAATGTTAAGATTAAGGTTAAGGTATTTCGCAAACTATTTTTCTTTTGGTAGGCAACCAATTGGTTTTCATTGGAACCTAAACCTCCAGCATTTTCTTTGAATGTGTTGTTCAACTCTTTATATATTTCCTCTTCGAAAGTAACTATTCTAGCACTCGGATAGTTACTTTTCTTGTGTCAAGGTAGCACATTTATGCATATTAACCAGGATGGAAAAGGGGCATTCAAACTAGTGCACTTTTCATTACATTTCATAATCTCTAATTGACCTAATTAATAATAATGTGAAGTGTAGAAATGTATAATAACTCATGGAGACATGGTCAATGTCCACCACAAACCTTGCCGACTAAGTATGACCCACCTCAAATTTCACAACAAAACAGATTCTTTTTGAATAGATTTCACTTGTAAAAGCCAGATTATTAATATATGAGTAATACTAATGAGGGACCTTTATGAACCAAGCAGGTGTTAATGAAAAGTATAAGGTATCACCATTTTATGTGTTTTTTTTAGTGCATTCCATGCAAACAGGATTAGGCGTGTTGAGTTTTCAAAGAGATTTAGCTAAGGTTACTGGAACCGATGGCTGGATTTCCATCATATTAGCCGGACTAGCTGTTCAAATAATAATTTGGCTTATATATAAGATTTTCAGTATGGTTCCTGGTGATATCATTTCCGCTAATCATCATGCATTTGGTAAATGGATTGGAATTTTCTTCAGTCTCTTATTCATTCTTTACTTTTTTGTCCTTGGCACGACGATCCTAATCGGCTATATAAATGTCATACATGTTTGGATGTTTGACGAGGTACCCTCTTGGGTGTTTGCTTTGGTTTTCCTGACCCTGATTTATTATATAATTACGGGAGGATTCCGATCAGTTACGGGTATTACCTTTGTAACTATAATAGCTTCATACTGGATTTTATTTGTACCTTTATTATATAGTTTAAAATACGCTAATTTCACCCATCTTCTCCCAATTTTTGATCATACATTATTGGAAATAATGAAAGGAACTAGAACAACTTCATTATCAATGCTTGGTTTTGAAATGATTTTGATGTTTTATCCATTCATCAAAAATGCTGAAAAAACACAAAAGTATGCTCATGGAGGAGCCTTAGCCACTACGTTATTGATCTTATTTATTTATGTTGTTTCAAAAGCTTTTTATTCACAGAAAATGTTGGTCCTTACCCTATGGCCAACCCTATCGTTGTCCAGTATTATTGAATTTCCCTTTATTCAACGGTTCGAATACATAACCATTTCTTGGTGGACCCTCGTTATCATACCCAACATGGTCATTCCTTTGTGGGCAGCCAGCAGGGGGGTCAAGCGCTTATTCAATGTCCAGCAAAAGTATCCCTTGTGGGCAATGTCCATAATCATATTACTTATCAATATATTTCTTTTTGATTTCGAAGCCTTAGACATATTAAATAAATTAATCAATCCATACAGCGTGAGCTTTCTTGTTTTATACTTGCCATTTCTTTGGATTATCCTAAGCATAAAAAAATTGAGAAAACGTTTATGACAAAGTTAAAATTTCATTTTTAATAAAGAATAATTTGCAAGCCCTATCACTGGGCATTCATTGCATCTCACCTTTTAATTCAGTTCTATTCAATCACTCTTCTCAGCTTGGCAATCCAAGGAGAAGCAATATCCTCTACAGGGAACCGTCTTTGCTTAAATGTAAGATTATGAAACGGTTCAATTTGAGGATATACCTGTTTAAGAGGGGAAACCACCTCAAATCCCCTCTCTACTAAACCCTTGATAGGCTTGTTCAGCTTCATGCTTCCTTTGACGGCGAATTATAACAGGCTGCATTAAAGGTGCCATCAGTCTTGTTCTTCAAGTAGTTGTTCAGCGATAGATCCCGAAACAGATGAAACATGAATCAATTCTTTATATAAGTTGGATGCGTCTATTTCCTTGATATTCTCCCTTCAAATGTTGGGTATTGTCATAAATGCGGTTCTCCTAGCACCTTCTTGAACAATGAGGTCTTACCTCCTTTGGATTAGCTAGATATTTCAAATGACGCTAAAAAATGAAATATGTTCAGAAAAGATTAGGTCATGGCAGCGTTGCTATAACTTCTACTGTTTACGCCCATATTGAATGCATGTTAGTAGTAATGAGATTATGCTATTCTATTGGCTTAACCTTATATCTCAAAACAGTTTTTAATTTTGAGGTTCAACTTTTCTAAAATCTGAAAGATATATTTCTCTATGTTGTAATGAAGTTCTTTCAAGATTATTATATTTTATGAATTCATTCATTAATTTAAAACTTTGAGGTTCCTCATCATATGGACCTACATGAAGCATTTGGACAGATAAACCATCTCGAAATGTACCGAACTTTACATCATTTAGAAATGGATGAGGTTTCTTTTTTTCAACATTTTCAAATGCTTTATCTACTCTTTCTTTTGTTACAAAATCTGGTTGTCTAATCATGATAGTATATAATAATT
>NZ_JBHXAS010000147.1:0-9954 GCF_042727425.1 Peribacillus sp. NPDC060253 | reverse complement strand
CAGTTTTTATACAGTTCATTAATTATAAAAGATTAGATTTGTTTTAAGCTTTCTAAGGATATAAGAGTATCGGAAGACCACCAATAACCGATCCAGAATGGGTATAATACGGCATTGTAATTAGTCGGAATAAAATGATTAGTTTTATCATAATCCAATTAAATGGACTGCGAAAAAGAAGATGCCAAAAAGACAGTACTCTGATTTGGAGTGTTGTCTTTTTGGCATTTATGGTATGTATGAACTTTTTTAGTGTCTAATATTATTTTTTGCTTTTTCTGTCTTCAGAGACGAGATCACCTGGACTGAGTCATACGCCAAGTAATGCACATCCGAAAAAAATGAAACTTTTCAAAACTTTACCTCACAATATGCAATATGTGATATATTGCATATTGTGAGGTAAATCAAAATAATAAGGAGGACATCGTCATTGGTACATTCAACACAAAAAATCAATCGTACTTCTGTACGTGAAGAAGCTTATACAATTTTAATGGATTGGATTGTCCAAGGGGCCCTCCTGCCAGGTCAACAATTACGTGATAAAGAATTAGCAGAACAATTAGGAGTTAGCCGTACCCCTATTAGAGAAGCATTGCTAAGGCTCGAAGATGAGGGATTTGTAGAAACTAAGCCAAGTCGTTCAACAATTGTGTCCCCCATTCGGTTCGATGAGATATTAAACATTTATTCCCTAGTGTGGACACTTGAAAAGTTAGCCATGGAACAAGTTTTTGAAATCATTCAAGAAAAACACATACATGAGTTGGACGTTATCAATCAGCAGCTGAAAAAAGCAATGAACGAAGAAAATCAAAGTACTGCAGTACAGAAAGATAATGAATTTCACTCCATTTACATCAAACTTTCTACAAATGATGAATTGAAGCGGATTCTCTCAGGACTAAAACGAAAACTCATACGAATTGAACTGTTTTATTTTAATCAAGTCAGTGATGTTCACGTTTCAATTGATGAACATGATCAGATTATAAAGGCATTAAGGCAAAGAAATCTCCCTTTGGTGCTTGAAACGATAGAAAAGAATTGGAAAGAAAGTTTTTATAGAATTCAAACGCACCAGGAGGATAAGAAAAATGGGGAAGAATAATATGCTAATCGATCCTCTAGTTTTATCGTCTTCAAGGAATAAAGGGATTGCTTTAGTCCTTACAGGCGCAGGATTATGGGGGGTATCGGGAACTGCGGCACAGTATTTATTTCAACGCCAAGGATTCAGTCCTGAATGGCTCACGGTTGTTCGCTTATTGCTCTCAGGCGTCATCTTATTGGGGCTTGCGTATAAAAAGGAAAAACAACAAGTTTGGGGAATTTGGAAAGCTAAAACTGATCGCTTTCAAATCATCCTTTTTGCAACTCTGGGTATGCTTTCTGTCCAATACACATATTTTGCAGCAATCGAACATGGCAATGCAGCAACTGCCACTGTTCTTCAATACTTAGCACCCGCGATAATCACATGTTATATAGCATTTCGTTTAAAACGCTTTCCAACCAGTACTGTTAGTATTGCTGTGATAATAGCGATTCTAGGCACTTTTTTGCTTGTAACAGGGGGCAGTGTCCGAGCACTTTCCATATCGGGGTGGGCGGTGTTTTGGGGAATTACATCAGCTTTTTCACTGGCTTTCTATACATTGCAACCATATAAACTGCTTTCAAAATGGGGTTCCATGATTGTTGTTGGATGGGGCATGTTAATTGGCGGCATTGCTTTTAGTTTCATTCATCCTCCATGGGCATTTGAAGGAAATTGGACGATTTTTTCCCTTATTGCCGTCCTGTTCATCATCATTTTCGGGACGATCATCGCCTTTTATTTTTATTTGGAAAGTACAAAATACATCTCTGCTTCCGAGGTTAGTTTATTTGCATCGGTTGAGCCATTATCCGCTACATTTATTTCCGTTATCTGGCTAAATGTAACATTCGGTTTCGCCGAGTGGCTTGGTACACTTTGCATTATTATCACCATTACGATTTTATCGTTAGTAAGAAACAAATAAAGCTGGTTTTCAAATAGGCAGAGTGTATAAATTTGTAAAGCTAAATAAATCTAATAAACAACAAATCTAGTTAAAATGAGTTATTATATCTATCCTCTCCGTTTTTTAAAAGCAATTTCACATCATGTGAATTGCTTTTTTTGAATCTCGAATTGTAAAAGGGCCCAGAACTGAATGTTAAACCTACTCAACTAGAAAAACGCGGTGGAGCATATTACAGTGAAGCGGCGTGCAGTCTCATCAATTCAATTTATAACGATAAGCGGGATATACAGCCAGTTAACACACGTAATAACGGAGCGATTGCGAGTATTCCAGACGAATCAGCCATCGATATCAACTGTGTGATCACAAAGGAAGGACCAAGACCCATTGCCATCGGCGACCTGCCAGTGGCAGTCCGGGGACTTGTCCAGCAAATTAAATCTTTTGAAAGAATGGCTGCTGAAGCTGCCGTTACAGGAGATTATCATAAAGCATTGGTAGCAGCGATGACCATTAATCCTCTCGTACTATCAGACACCATCCCAAAAAAATATTGGATGAGATGCTTGAAGCGCATAAAGAAGATCTGCCGCAATTGTTTAATGAAGTGAAATCTTAGATTTAGGACAATGTGATGATAGGAAATGATGACCCCTGTTAATAGGGGTCATCTTATTTTTACCACTACTAAATGGTCATCCCTTATAGAAATAAATATGAATTTTCATAGAGCATCATTCACCCGCTTACTGAGAATAAAAACAATCGCGATCTGCTATTTCCTACCTGAAATTGTATTTTGTTGAATGGATATAAGCATTTCCAATTAGTGTATATAATCATAATTGCCTTGTAGTTCACATAAATATATCAGAAAGAATTGTGGACATGGGAGGTAGGATTATGGAAGAAAACAATGGTTGGTTTCAATTAGAAGCAAAATCTCCCTTACCAAGCACAAAGCCCCTAAACAGAACTATATCCAAAAGTCCGTCGGTTCGAGAGCAAAGCATGCAAAAACAAGATCAGGAAACTGAAAGAACCGATGATCATATATCAGAGTCAGTAATACAGGCTAACGAAAATGATCAACAAAGACCCTTTGTGCAGGATACTGTAAAAGATGAAACAGGCAAAAGAAATCCCACGAATGACAATATATCAAAATTAAAAATACAGGCTAAGGAAATGATTCCTCAAAAGTCATCAGTGCAGGATACTGTGAAGGATGAACCGATCAAAAGGAATAGCCCTCCACAATGGGAAGGGGATATACCCGCAGCTTTCCATTCACAGACTGTAGGTAAAAGAGGTCCCGTTACTGAACAAGACAGTATTTTACATGAAACACTGGAGACTTTTGTCCATGAAAAAATCATAGAAAGGCCGGTGCACGTCAAAGGCTTTGGTGCTTTCGGTTACTTTGAGAACATGCATTCCATGGCGGAATATACAAAGCTTAGCTTCTTGCAAACTCCTGGACAGCAGGTTCCAGTCACTGTAAGGTTTTCGCTTGCCGTTAGCACGAAAGGAACTCCGGATACTTCCCGAAATGTGCGCGGATTTTCCACCAAGTTTTACACGGAAGAAGGAATTTTTGATCTGATTTGCAACCATATTCCTGTGTTTTCCGTACGTGACGCCATACGTTTTCCAGAGTCCATCAAAGCCTTTTTGCCCTCGCCGAAAAACAATCTGATCGATCCCGACCGGTTTTGGAGTTTTGTTGCCAGAGCGCCGGAATCCACTCATTTTGTTGTCAGGCTCTATTCTGACGCAGGCACGGTAAAAAGTTTGCGCCATATCCCTGGCCATAGTGTGAACACCTACGTCTGGAGAAACGACCAAGGCGTTCGCCATTATCTGAAATACCACTGGGTTCCTCTTGCTGGCGAGCAGTATATAGACAGTAAAGAAGCCGCCAGGTGGAATAGCGAGAATCCCGATATTGCAGGCAAGGATTTGTATGATACCATTGCAGCGGGAAAGACCGTTGAATATGGGCTTTATGTGCAGCTTATGAATCCTGATGACGAGGCCACTCTTCCCTTTGATCCATTGGATGATACCAAGGTCTGGGATGAACGGCAGTACCCTTTGATACCGGTTGGCCGGATGGTATTGAACCGCAATCCGGACAACTATATGGAGCAGGTAGAGAAAGTGGCTTTTTCGCCGTCTAATCTTTTGGAAGGAGCGGAACTATCAGACGATAAGATGCTGCAGGGACGCGCAAACATTTACACGGATTCACAGCGTCGGCGGATCGGTCCGGATTTTCGGGGAATACCCGTTAACGATCAGAAAGACTGGACGCCGGCTTCACTTATAACAAGCGGAGAAGGAAGATATGTAGAGGGTCATCTCGTAAGGTCCGACCTGTCCAAACAGGACGATTTCATACAGGCCGGCCAGTATTATCAAACTCTGTCTCCTGCGGGTCAAGAACATCTGGTAAACAACCTTTCCGCCGATCTTGCCGGGATATCCCATGAGACGCGAAGCATGGTCCTGACCTATCTGAATAATGCGTCAGCGGAACTGGGGGAACGGGTTACCCGGCAAATTGAAAGTCAGTCAAATGAATAATTCTTTGGATATCACGGTGAATGGTAAAAGGTGACAGGGGAGGGTGCTATGATAAAAAATAGCACCCTATTCATATGTTTCAACAAGATAATTATCATTCTGCAGGGGTGAATCGATCAACACTCGATGTGCAACAGATGACTATCAAAAACTAACTCTACATACGGATATTAAGGTTATTTATTGTACAAAGGAAAGGTAAGTGAAGAAGGGATAGAGCTGCTTTATAGAATTTATACAAACCGGATGATTGATGGTGTGGGGGAGGTACTCATTGAAAACAATTCAAAAGATGTATGAGCATGTAAATTGGGCTAATCCATGCATTCTATATACGTTACAAAATGTTGAGGGTGACAACCAATAGTTGAAAAGATTATTTTCTCATATCCTTTATGCAGAACAAGTATGGGTAACTAGATTAAAAGGAATGGACAGTTAACATTGCCTATATGGTCGGAAGGTGATATAGCGATTTGTGTAAAACTTAATTAACAAAATGAAGAAAACTTCAAAACATTTCTCATTATCCAGCTAACACAGATTTTATTACATTTGTAAGATAAAATCATAGTAAGTGTTGTACTGCAAACAAGCAGATGTACTAATTAGTACATCTGCTTGTTTATTTTTTATTTAACACCCGTTATAATTAAGGTTTTTTAGTGATTGAATCTCATTGAATGCTTGTTGAAGGTTTGCTTTCGAGTTTAATTTAGTTAAATTGATTTCGAGGCTCACCATTGTCTGGGCAACCTCTGGACGAATTCCTGTAATTATGGTCTCAACCCCAGTAAGAGTTAAGGCATCAATTACTTTAAATAGTTGATCGGCTACCATCGTATCAACAAGCAGAACTCCAGATACGTCAATGATAAGGTGAGATAGCTTTAGTTCATTAGAACGACTAAGTGTTTCTTCCATAAGTAAATGGGATCTTTCAGTATCTAAATTCCCGATCAACGGCAGTACACCTATACCTTTTGTAAGAGGAATAACCGGCACTGAAAGTTCCAAAAATGCACTTTTCGCATTTTCCAACGTTTTTTGAAAGGATTTTACATAGGTCAGGCTAAAACTATAAACAGCTCGGTCTAAGAGGGGGTCAAAGATATGGATGACGTCAAATACGGTAGATGCAGACATGTTTTTTTCTTTTACTTCTTTCTCAACGGCTTTCCATATATAGGTTCGGTAATAGCTCGTATCTTTTAACGCTTCGTCAAGTGGTGCTCCCAGCGTATAAAAGTATTCCCCAGTTTCTTTCCCCCATTGGAATATTTTTTGAAAGGATTTTTCATTGTCAGCATGTTCAATTAATGATTCACCGAATAAGCTAATTAAATTACCTCGAATGTCCAAAATATGTGCTTCTATTTGTTGAAACTCCTTTTTTTCCTGTTCGGTCATTTGGATTCCAGCCATTCTGTCTGTATGAACAGTGTGGGCAATTTCATGTTTCTTGTCTATAATCATTTTGCCTAACGTTATTAATTCATTGTTCACAAGGTCTTCCTCCAACCAATAATATAGATTACTTTTTTTACCTGCTCTTTATAATATAGTCTGTACCCCCTTTAATGAAAAGAAAAACTTTAGCGTTAGCGGGATAGAATAAGTAAGATCATTATCGCTTGTTAACTTATTAATAGTAAATTTTAATTGTCCTATATGCCATTCATTAATGTTTGGCAATAAAAACAGTGAAACCGTGGGAAAAGGACCTCATGAAACGGTAGAGAAGCGGCTGAAAGCGGAAAATAAACCAAAGGAGATTGAGAGGTTCTCTATGTCGAAAGTTAAGGATATCAACTTAAAGGTAAACAGCAATAGAAGCCTATTTACCTGGAATGCTGCATCCCTAACCCGTTATATGATTGACAGCCTCTTTATTTTTGTTAAATTTAATCATGAATTTTTTTGTGCATTTAACCTAAACATAAAATAGTTTACACACACATTTTGTATATCTTTCTTTTCGAATGATTGTTAGACATTACCTAAAAGGTGGAGTGAAAAAGTGGAAAATCAAATTACTTACCTTCTAGAGCATTATGGGTACTTCGGAATAATATTTGCTTTAATCGGAGGTATTGTAGGACTTCCTATACCCGATGAGGTTCTCCTTACATATATTGGTTATAGTGTGTTTCAAGGTGAATTATCTTACTTAATTTCAATAGTAAGTGCCTTTGTAGGAGCAACTGTGGGGATTTCGCTTAGCTACTTCATTGGTTATAAATTTGGGCTGCCTTTATTAGAAAAGTTTGGACCCAAAATTCACATTACCGAACAAAAAATTAATAGAACAAAGAATTTGTTCAAGAAATTCGGACCTTATCTTTTATTATTTGGTTATTTTATTCCTGGGGTACGCCACCTTACAGCGTATATGGCAGCTGTCAATCGCTTCTCCTTTAGAAAATTTATTATTTACGCCTATGCTGGGGCATTAATATGGAGTTTTACTTTTATCACACTAGGCAGGATATTAGGCGAAAATTGGACCAATGTTGAACTGTATATTTCAACATACAGAATTTATTTGATAACGAGTATATTGGTCCTTACAATATTCTTTTATCTTTTATGGAAGAGAAGAAATCGATTAAGAAGGGGTATTTCATAAAAGTCGCTTTAAGGAGAAATATCGGGTTAATTGTCAAACTCATTGTATGTTTGAAGAATATATAGAAAATGCTCCAGGACGTCAGGGGGAACTACCTTGTTCAATCAGATAGTAAAAGCTGTGCCCAATTTATTTACGATTGGAAATTTATTGTGCGGTGTATTATCAATTACCTATATCATGAGTGGCTTTTTGGAAGTAGCATCGGTTTTAATTTTCTTTTCGGCTTTTTTAGATCTTTTTGATGGAAGGGTTGCAAGAAAATTAAAAGTGAACAGTGAATTTGGTGTGGAATTGGATTCCTTGGCTGATATTATTAGTTTCGGAGTAGCTCCTGCCATTCTATTTCATTCGATAGCAGCACCATCGATTTTAACGTCTTTGGCATTTATCCTTTTCCCAACGATGGGAGCATTAAGATTAGCTAAGTTTAGTGTTAAACCAACCATTGGATATTTTAAAGGATTACCTATTCCTGCTGCTGGATTACCTTTGGCTGGTATGGGATTCTTTTTATATAGCAATGCGTGGATTACTTTATTGCTTGCTTTCTTAATGGTAAGTCCAATTAGGGTAAAAAAACTTTAATTTAATTATTCATTGCAAAAAAGCTAATAACCTCTGAAAAACGTTGTAAGGCACTATAAAAATGTTCTTAATGCTGATATGTTGCTGAGGCAGCTCCTGCAAAAACAGGGTTGCTGGGCAGCTTTTTTTTTACTACAGGATAGTTCCATAAGGTATGCGTAAGAATGTATTATAAATACAAAGGGGAATAGAAATGATGAAAAAAAGTAAACACAATGCTGAACATTACATATGGGGAGACAATTGTGATGGGTGGCATGTAGTGAAAAATCTAGATTTAAGTATCATTCATGAACGTATGCCTGCTCATACATCTGAAATAAAACATTATGATCAACACGCACGCCAATTTTTCTTTGTCTTATCAGGTATAGCAACCATTGAGGTAGATGGTAAAGAGATTACTTTAAATCCGCAAGAGGGAGTGGAAGTTCCTCCTTTGGTGCCACACCAAATGTTTAACAAGTCAAATAATGAAGTTGAGTTTTTGGTGACTTCTCAGCCGACAAGTAAAGGTGATAGGATTTTAGTGGACTAAAACTAATAACGAGACGAACTCCTATTAGGCATCCAGCGTCCTTGGACAACCTTTTAAATCAATAAGCCGTGCATTTGGACATGGATGATTTAAAGAGGGTTTATGATGCCCTCGAAGGCTTAGATAAAGAGGGGAAATCTCTATTCAAACTGCTACAGTACACAAACATACATAACCAAGCAATAACCAAACTGTACAAAGTCCTTGAATGCAAATGGGGTTTTCTGTATATATCAAATGAAAAGGGGAATGTTTTATGAAAACAATTGGCCTTATTGGTGGAATGAGTTGGGAGTCATCGCTAGAATATTATCGTATTATTAATGAAGAAGTGAAAAACAAATTGGGAGGATTACATTCAGCCAAGTGCATTTTATACAGCGTGGATTTTGATGAAATCGAACGCTATCAAGCTCAAGGAGATTGGGAAAGTTCTGGTAAATTATTAGGGGATGTTGCTCAGTCTTTGGAAAAGGCAGGTGCAGAAATTATTGTGATTTGTACAAATACGATGCATAAAGTGATCGAATATATTGAAGAAAAAGTTAGTTTACCAATCCTGCACATTGCTGATTCGACGGCAAATCAAATTCAAAAGGCCGGAATAAGAACGGTGGGTTTACTTGGTACTAAATATACGATGGAGCAAGACTTTTATAAAACGCGAATTGAGTTTAATGGTATTAAGGTTTTAATACCAAATAATGAGGAAAGAAAAGTAATAAATAAGGTAATTTATGAAGAGTTATGTTTAGGGGAAATTCAACAATCATCAAGGGATTATTACAAAAAGGTTATCAAGAGGTTAGTTGATGATGGAGCTGAAGGAATAATATTAGGTTGCACAGAAATTGGATTATTAGTAAAACCAGAGGATTCAGAAGTACCCTTATTTGATACCACGGTAATTCATGCCGTTGAATCTGTTAATATGGCATTAGAAAACTAATGGGAAGGGCTGAAAATATATCGGAAACGATCGGTTCACTTTTTGCTGCTCCAATAACGGTAAGACAAATGGGATGAAGGGGAGGAGGCGTCCATTTCTCCCTTTTTTTTGAACTAAGATCGTTTGATTATCTAAATTAACTTGCTTCTATTATTATTAATTCTTGGCGTCTCATTCCTCATTACTAATTCTTTTGTGCCGCGGATGATGTTCTAAATAGGTCAATAATTTGTGAAGCTCCAATAAGGTCATATATATAGGTGGATTTTTAACAGCTTTAGGTGTTTGAATACCTGCTGAGTAGTCGGATTTCATGCAAACACCTAATGATTTATACACCAAATTCAGTCAAAACGACACATCCTGGACGATATAAGATCATCTAAGTCAAATGATCGGTAATGTACATCAGATAATTAGCTGCAGCTTGAACTGAACTCCTGGGAATTATTCAGTTCAACCGAAGGAACTATGTTTGAAACCATCTATTATGAGAACCAACCAACTTAAAGGAAGAACCATGAGAGTTATAGGAAGCAAGGTGGCAGCTTGAGCGAAGTTAGGGGATACTAATGAAGAATATGAGAACTGAAGTTGTAATCGCTAAAATAATAATTTTTTTATTCTAGTTTACATAATATATATT
>NZ_JBHXAS010000146.1:0-10130 GCF_042727425.1 Peribacillus sp. NPDC060253 | reverse complement strand
TATTAAAATAGATTATTACAAATTTAAGTAAACCAATGTTCAGGAATACTTAAAGAAGGTGGCAATTTAGTAGTCAAATCGCCCTTAGCCGAGTTTACTTGTGCTTGAGTGAGAAAGATACTTCCCATGAGGTTAGCTCCACGTAAATCAGCATCTCTCAAGTCTGCACCAATTAGGTCAGTCACTCTCATGTCAGATTCTCTAAGGTTACAGGCTATGAGTAAAGCACCTCTCCTTTAAGGTCAGCACCTCTTAAATTAGCACCGATAAGGTCACTTCCCCTATTTATTTTGCTTTTTTTTCTTTGATTTTTGTTTTTCTTAACTTTTACACGTACTAATTCACTTGTTTGTAGAAGTAAATCATTAACAATAGCTCTATGAGCCGGTACATTTAGTTCCATGATAGATTTTGGATTTAGAAAAGTGAGTTGTTCAGTTTCCGTCAATGCATCCTGCAATTCTTTATATATAGGTTGAGCTTCTTCTAAGTTTAGTGCTTCATTTAAGTAACAAAGCATCTCGTGAAGTTGTTGCATAATTGGAAATACATCGAATATTCCCTTTGCTGATGCTGGGTTATTTCGCCAATCATTTCCTTGATATGTCACTTGCGAAACCTTTTGACCTGCCCCAAAGCACTCATATACAGTACAACCTCGATAACCTTTCACTCTGAGATTTTTATGAATCCCACAACGATAATCTGATTGCAAGTTTTTGCAAGGAGTCCCTCCATCTTTATTAAGAGCAAAATCCGCTGATTTTGCATAAGGCAAAGCTACACAGCACAAACCAAAACATTTTTTACAGTCTGCACTAAATTCATTTTGAATATTGTCATTATTCAATTGACTAGACAATACTTACACATCCTTTAATGAAAAATTCCTTTTAAATACTTATCTTGAGATGTGTTCCTCTACAAGAATAATACCATATAAAAACAATCATCATTATGATTATTCAGACAGTAGACAAACTCGATAATAATGGAGTTTGTCTTCCACTCCAGGCACTCGCTTTCCGCGGGCGGTCACCTTTTTTAATCAAGGAATTCATCTTTGTAAATTGTAATTCCTCTTTCTCAATGTTTGAGCAGCTAGTAAATATTAAATGCCATTACTGCTGAGTTTGATATTATCGCTTTAAAAAGCTCCTCGAATCAATTGATTCGAGGAGCTTTTAGTTCCATTAGATCAACTATATCTCAAGAACTGCAGTATAAGGGGTTTTATGATGCTCCTTGCTCCCTAATCGTAGTCAATAAATTGATGGAGTGTTGAACATCGAATGACGATTTAGCTTGAGGCTGACCAATGGCATCAACATCAGCAAGTATCCATAATCGACTTGTACCAACTAATTGCTGAACATGCCTGTCACACGAAAAGGCGATTCTCCTTGCTAAGGAATCGCCTTGATAATCTTTGTTTTCCAGCATTCATGTATATCACTTTACAAATTATTGTAACTTTCTTTATTACCAACGATTTTTATTAGCTTCAGAAAAAATATTAGTCAATTATTAATTCGTTTTGCTAATTATGATAATCGGTCCAAATTAATTGTTAGTTTATATCGATCTGCACGGTAAACGGATCTGACAACCTCAAGTGGCTTTTTTGTATCAAGGGTGCTTCTTCGTTCAATTAGCATTACCGGGGAACCCTCTGCAATCTCGAGCATTTCCGCCTCCCTTTTTTGAGCAATGGAGGCTTCTATCACCTGTCTGCCATGCTGGATTTTTAGGCCAAACGTTTTTTCTACATAGCTATATATGGAGGTTGCAGCTATTTCTTCCGTGAGACCGTAGGCAAGTTCTTTTGAAATATATAGCTTTTCATATGCCATCGGCAACCGATCAGCAAGCCTTATACGTTTTAGCTCGAAAATAGTTGTTCCCGCTTCAACCTCAAGCTTTGCCGCAAGATCCTGATCAGCTTTGACCTCTGTAAAACTGATTACACGTGAACTTGGTTCAAGTCCTCTTAAACGCATATCCTCTGAAAAGCTTGTTAATCCTTGTAGGGGTTGGTCGAGTTTTTGGTGGGAAACGAATGTTCCTTTTCCGCGCTGCCTGTATAAATAGCCATCATTCACAAGATTAGAAATGGCTTGTCTCACCGTCATTCTGCTTATTTGATATTTTTCAGTGTATTCTCTTTCTGAAGGGATCATTTCTCCTGGCACTATTTCATGATTTTGAATCGATTGTTTAATCGTCTCTTCAAGTTGATAATAAATCGGAAGCGGAATATTCTTTTGGATCATCTAGCGTACATCTTCCTTTCATCGTGATGTCAATTTGATTGGCATCCAGATTGGGGACATCTCAAGTAAAAAACTCACGATAAATAATTCCTGCAGATTAGATCTCACTTATCAGAAGTATCTAGATTTCTTTTTGTGAATTTTAATACAGATTCCCTTGAACGTTCAATTCCACTTTTATTTTCATTATAGTATTTTGATACATACGCATAGAAAATAATACTGACGGTTAGAAATTGTGCAAACAGCGAACTTGTTGCTGCGCTTCGAAACTTAGCCTCTGGTGCACGTACATGATGTAAAGACATATCGACTTTTTTAGTTAATCCATTGTTCCCCAAGCGCGATAATCCAATTGTTTTAATCCCATATGCTTTTGCAATATCAACAAGTTGCAGAACTTCTTCCGTTTCGCCACTATTAGAGATACAGAAAAAAACAGCATTCTTCGATGATGAAGCAAGCGCCGTGGCCGTAACATGCGGGTCTTGATTGGCACTTACAATCTTTCCTAATCGCAACCATTTCTGTGTAATATCTTCAGCAATGAGCCATGAAGCTCCTAATCCATAGACATAAATGACATCTGCATTTCTCATGGTTTCAACTATATTGTCTAGCACGGCTTCATCTAGATAATGTGCTGTTTCTTGTATAGCTTGGACAGAGTTAGAAACTATTTTATTTTTAATTGAAGCAATCGTTTCATTAGGTTCAATGTCATAGAATCCTTTTTTCTCTGGTTGCGAAGTAAGAGATGATAAAGATACCTTTAATTCTGAAAAACTGTTAACTTTTATGGAACGACAAAATCTTGTTACAGCCGAACTGCTGGCGTTGGCTTGAGCAGCTAATTCATGTATCGTCATCCTTATTGTATCTTTAGGATTTTCTAATATATATTGGGCAATTTTTCTTTCAGATTTAGGCAATTGATTTAATAAACTTTCTATTTTTAATAAGACATTTTCAACGTGCATATTATTGGCTCCCTTGATCTTTAATTACCTTAAATGCTTCAATGCTATGTAATAGCAACCTAAAGTGGACGATACGTCTTCTATAACAAGTTTTACGTCCGGTTTTTCAAGTTGAATATGATGAATAAAAGAGCTTTGCACTAATGGGATATTAGTCAAAATGCTACCTTTTATTGCAATTGTAACATGTTCACTAAACTTTAACTTCCTGCAAACATCAAGGGTATTTTTAGAAAGGTGATAACCTGCTTTTCTAAGAATATTTTGCGAGAAATCATCGCCAGTATCTGCATGTTGGACAATCAGAGGAACAAAAGCTGCAATCTGGGCTTTCGTTGAAGAATAAATGAATTTCTTCAGTTCTACTACACTGTGATAGCCTAGTTTTTTAAGGACTGACTTAGTTAAGTGGCTATAATTCAATCCTTCATCTTCTTCCTTGGTCATTTTTATAAAAGCCTGCATGGCAATCCAATAGCCGCTTCCTTCATCTCCAAGTATATGTCCCCAGCCACCAGCCATCTTCTCGGTTCCATTATGGATGCCAATACTTACAGAACCTGTTCCGGAAATGGTCAAAATGCCATCTTTGCCTTTTAGTAATGCAGCATGAGCGATAATTCCGTCATTTACAATGGTAAATGGGGTATTAAATGCCATTCTTAATGCATTTTCTATCCCCTCTGAATTTTCTACTCCTCCAAACCCAGCTAATCCTAAGCAAATGTAGTGACACTTTCCTTTAATAGGGGCCAAGCATTGTTCTATTGCAGAAATGATGTTAGCAATGGCTTGTTTTTCATTTATAAGCAAATTTCCATATCCCGCTTTGCCTTCACTTATTTTATGACCACCCAAATCATAAGCAACTGCTTCGGTTTTCGTGCCACCACCGTCAACACCGATAATATAACTCATATCATTCTCCTATTCATGAAAAAAGGGAGGAATGTTAATCTTCCTGCCCCTTTCCCTTTGAAGATTCTAATTCATATTGAATTGGAATTTTCCCCATGGCTCCAAATAATCTAGCAGAAAAACTTCCTCTTCTGCTAATCTGCCAACTACATTCGTTTTCCCTGAGTTCTTCATATCTTTCAATGCAATTTGCAATTCACCTTTATATTGCCCATAGAGCTCATTTTCAATTAAAATATCACCACGTCTAATATCTGGCGTAAATGTTGGTTTAAAATCTTCGTTTTTATACTTCACGCGTGATTGAGTCGAGCGAATAAGATAATCGGATACATCTCCACGGTAAAAATGAAATTCTTCCAAGACGATCTTTTTCTCTAAATCAGTAATGGTTTCGTGTAGATTTACATTAAATGCTAACAGACCACTGTTTAGCATGCTAAGCTGTTTCAATTCTTGTTCAGATGCGTAGGCATTTGCAATAATTACATCATCTATTAATCCTGTCGCAAACAAGTGCTTCGCTTGTGTCGTAATGGGCAATTCCCTGTGCATTTCTAATGTACATAATCCTTCCGTTATAGGCCAAGGTCCATATGTTGCTGCTTGTGAGCTTACGAATGCCCCCGTGCGGATATTATGCTTTTTGAAAGACTCACAGCATTTTATAAAATGAGGATAGCTCAACCCTGCATAGCGATGAGGATAGAAGTTATGTGATCCGACCAAGTTTTCTTTATTAGGTTTGTAATCCATGATGTTTTCTAAATATTTTGTTGCATTGCTCATGTTTATCTCAATTTTCAGGCCATATGGATTATGTGTCATAATCGACTCTTCATTTCCAGTAAAACCCATATCCAACCTGATTCCATACGCACCTAACTCTGCAAAAAATGATAAGTCATTATAAGAAATGCCTAAAGCCCCAAATACTCGAGGCGCAATATCGACCATCACTTCCATATTCAATTGATTGGCAAATAAAATCGTTTCTTTAAACTCTTTTAAAATTTTCTCTTTATCACCTTCGACGGATAGCAAGCATGTAAAGATCTTTTTGAATCCGTATTTGTGTGCCAATGCAATGTATTCCATGTCTTTTTCAACGGTGGAATGCTCTGGATAGATGGAAATACCTAGTTTGCCCATTGTTTAATCACCTCTTTGTTTTTATTACTGTTGTGGGGCTAGCTTTTTTACAATCCGAATCATATGTTCAATTAGTTTTTGTTCACTCATTGCCGTCATCAAGTGATCCTGAGCATGAATCATTAATAAAGTCTTTTCACTGGGAGCTCCATTCAATTCTGCTTGAATAAGCTTGGTTTGAGTCTTATGGGCCAAGTTTAATTCATCCTGAGCCTGTTTAATAAGTTCATCTGCTTTTTCAAAATTGAATTCTTCCGCTTCTGACAATGCTTCAAATGCTAATCCTCTCGCATTTCCACTATGAGATATTATTTCAAAAATTTCCATTTCGTTATTGTTCATTTCCATTGACATATCATTTACACTCCTATTGATGTTCGATTTTGAAGTAATCTTTCATTAAAAAGCTGTATTCCATATTAATGCTTGAAAATCATTCACGCATTTTTATTGAAGAACTTTGGTAAATATTCTTCATGTGCTTTTAACAGTCTTTGTAAAACCAATTCCGCCAGATCATCACTTGGGATAAGCGGGTTAATCGTTAAAGCTAACAACGCTTTATCATAAGAACCTGTAACAGCTGCTTCTGCTCCTATTCTTTCGAATGATTTAATTTGTTGAATCAAGCCATGCACTTGGACGGGTAATTTACCCATTGTCATCGGAATTGGACCATTTTTGGTGACAATACAGCTTACTTCGACTGCTGAATCATAATCAATTTCAGTAAGCGATCCTTTATTTTGTACATTTAACACTTGAATGTCCTTTTTATCATTATAAATAGAAGAAATGACATTACATGCTGCATCGCTATAGTAAGCTCCACCACGCTGCTCTAATTGTGGAGGCTTGATGTCCAGGTTTTCATCTTTGTATAGGTCGAACAAACCTTCTTCTAATCTTTTCACAATTTCAGCTCTGGTTTTCCCTGATTTGAATGCTTCCAGCTCTTCTTCTAAAATCATTTTTGTTTTGTAATAATAGCGATGGTATGGACAAGGAACCACCCCTAATGATTTCAAAAACCTTCTGTTCCAAGCTAGAGGAGCAATATTCTTCATCGTCATCTGTATTTCCGGGTCACCAAGCATATCAAGCACTTTATCTGTTACTTCTTGATCATCAACGAACACATGTATCCCGAATACCATATGATTTAACCCAGCGAAATCTATGTGTACTCTCTTCATTTCAACACCCAACATGTTAGAAATGGACATATGCATATTGAATGGGACGTTGCATACCCCAATGACTTTTTTATGCTTACTATACCGGAGAAGAGCTTCCGTTATCATGCCAGCGGGGTTTGTGAAGTTAATTAACCATGCATCAGGGCAAAGCTCTTGCATTTCTTCTGCAATTTCCAACAGAATGGGGATTGTTCGTAATGCCTTAGACAATCCACCCGCACCATTCGTTTCTTGACCAATTAATCCTAATTCCAACGGGATCCGCTCGTCTTTGACCCGTGCATCAAGTAAACCGACTCTCATTTGCGTTGTGACAAAATCCGCATTTTTCAAGGCTTGACGGCGATCTAATGTAAGATGAATTTCCATTGGAATCCCTGCTTTTTCTACCATTCTCCTTGCTAAGGTTCCTACAATCTCCAGTTTTTCTTTTCCTGCTTCGATATCCACTAACCAAAGTTCACTAATAGGCAACTCATCAAAACGTTTAATGAAACCTTCTATTAATTCTGGTGTATAACTAGAGCCACCACCAATTGTGGCGATTTTTAGCCCTTTCTTCTTTTCCATTTTCCTAACACCTCATAAGTAAGCATATTTTTAATAACATTTTAGCCAATTACACAATAATGGCATAACAAACCAGTGCGCTTACTGCTAGTAATGACAAGAATAATAGTGACGCTTGTTTCTTGTTTTTAAACTTACCTTCAACCAAACAAACAACCATCGTCAAACCTGCGCTTATGGCAAAGGTATTTCCTAAGTACAGTGAAAATCGTTTATCTATCTCAAAGGCATTCATTACTGTGTTAAAGATAAAATTAAAAACAAGAATAAAGCTAAAAAATAGAAAGGCACTTTTGTAACTAAAAAAGTGAATTCTGGATGTTGAATTCATGTTTATCCTCCCTCTCTCTATTATAGTAAAAGGAGCTTGGAGCACTTAGTCCAAACTCCCTTTTAGCGTGTTCCTTATAAAGCGATATTTTTATTATCTGTTGTTTCTACCATGTTTTCTTGTGCCAAAAGCTTTTTATCGTACATTTTAAAGAATGGCAGATAAATAATAACGGAAATTGTTAAATTCACCATGACTAGAACAATGGCTCGCCAATCACCGCCTGTTGAAAGGTAGGCACCTATTGGAGCTGGTAATGTCCAGGGAACCATTACATATGTGGGGTTTACCAGTCCTATGGACGTTGCTATATAGGCAAGTGTCGCACCAATTAATGGCGTTATTATAAATGGAATGATCAAAATTGGGTTTAATACGATTGGCATCCCAAAAATAACAGGTTCATTGATGTTAAAGATGCTTGGAACAATTGTTGCTTTCCCCATTGCTTTACTATAGGTAGATTTTGCCGTTAAGAGCATGGCGATGACTAACCCCAATGTTGCACCAGACCCACCAATCCAAATGAACCATTGGAAGAATGTTTCAGGAGCCACGTGGGGAATTACCTCTCCAGCTGCAACTGCTGCCGAGTTATTCGCTAAGTACACTTCCCAAACGGGACGAGCAACTGCACCCACTACTGATACGCCATGAATACCAAATGACCAGAAGAATGTAATCAAGAACACTGGGATCAATACACCTGGCAATGTATCGCCTGCACTAATGAGAGGTGCAACCGCTTTATCTACAAGTGAATGTAAATCAACAGCAAAAACGACTGTAATTAAGGTCATGACAAGCAGTACGATTGTAACCGGTATTAAAGCTTCAAATGAACGGGCTACTGAAGTTGGAACGGAATCCGGCATTTTAATCGTGATATTTTTGGTCTTACATAGACGTAAAATTTCAACAGCAAAAATGGAAACAATCATTCCTACAAAAAGACCATGGCCCCCGAGATTTGTCATTGGCAATACAAACCCTACACCATCCATCATTTTTACACCTATTGTGAACAAGAAGGCTGCTAAAGATAGTAAACCTCCTGAAAGCGGATCAAGTTTATAGCTTTGAGACAAACTGTAGCCTATACCAAAAGTAATATATAACGTCATAATAAACATCGTTAATCGATACGGTATTAAAATTTCTGCTATGTGTTTTGCTGCCCATTCACCTACTGCAGAGTCTGCTGAAACAGGCGGGAAAGCAATGATTAAGAATAAACTCCCAAAGATGATGAATGGTAACGCAGAAACCACACCATCCCGAATTGCGCGCAAATGTTTTTGCTCAGACAATTTAGCCATCGGTGTTGAAAGATTATTTTCTAAAAAAGCTACAAACTTGTCCATTGGTTGTTTTCCCCTTTTACGTTTTGATAGATAAGAAGTTCTCGTTAGGTTATTATTTTGCTAGGTCGATTACTAGTTTTAATAGCTTAGGACCACCAAGAGGACTGTAAGCTTGAGCAGGTATTGCTTCACATGGGACTCCCGCTTCATCGGCAGATGCCTTAAAGCCATCAAAACGATGCTTGACTTGAGGAGCTACCATTGCAACATCCCAACCGTTTCGAACCTCCGCATCAAATTCTTGTGAGCCAACAGCTAACACTTCTATATTTACACCTTGTTTTTCTCCTTCCTTTTTTAAAGCGCTTACAACGATTGCACTTGACATTCCACCTGAACATACGAATAATACTTTCATTATTAATTCCTCCATTATTTTTTATTAAAAGCTTTAAATCGTTTTTCTAATGAATCCTTGTGCCTTTTCCAAACGATTTAATGCTTCTTCATATGAAACATTTGTTAATATCATGACAATTGCAACTTTAGGCTGAGAATGTGCCTTTTCTAAAAATTCATCTGCAACTTCATAACTACAGTCAGTAGCGTCCATGATAATGCGTTTTGCACGTTCAACTAACTTTTCGTTTGTCAGTTGTAAATCTACCATTAAATTCCCATAAACTTTTCCAACACCAACCATTGAAGCTGTGGAAAGCATATTACATACTAATTTTTGGGATGTTCCAGCTTTTAAACGTGTAGAACCAGTCAGAACCTCAGGCCCACTTACAACTTCAATCGCAACTTTTGCGATCTTCCCTATCTCTGATCCTTTGTTACAGCTAATGGATACTGTACCTGCCCCAACTTGATTGGCATATTCCAAACCGGCAATGACATATGGAGTGCGTCCACTAGCCGCAATCCCTACTAAAACGTCTTTGTTTGTTAATTCGATTTTCTTTAAATCTTCAGGGCCTAATTCAAAACTGTCTTCGGCACCTTCTACTGCTTTAATGAAAGCCTTTTCCCCGCCTGCTATTATACCTACTACTTCACTAGGATCAGTATTGAATGTTGGGGGACATTCCACGGCATCCAATAAACCGATGCGCCCGCTTGTTCCGGCACCCATGTAAATTAATCTGCCGTTATTTTTCATTGCTTCAACGATCATTTCCACAGCTTTTGAAATTTGCGGAAGTTCTTTTTTTACACAATGGGCAACTTTTATGTCTTCTTCGTTCATCACCTCTAAAAATTCAAGCGTTTTCATTTCATCCAAACACATGGTCTTTTCATTACGACGCTCTGTCGTTAAATGCTCTAGCATACATATCATCCTTTTTAATTCAGTAGTGATGGTGTTGAAATATCTTTTATCTATAGAGAATATAACA
>NZ_JBHXAS010000145.1:0-10172 GCF_042727425.1 Peribacillus sp. NPDC060253 | reverse complement strand
TTTAGATTCATGGATTCGAAGAAGACTCAGGATGTGTCTATGGAAACAATGGAAGTTGCCAAGAACCAGAGTGAGAAAACTCAAAGGACTAGGCGCCTCCTCCTACTCGATTTATGCAGCAAACATTTGTTTATTTCTTTCGCTGGATATTCAGGGTCAATTTCTTTAGGTGGTCTTTCCAACCGTGCTTACTCATTAAGTTTATAGCATCTCCATCAAGTCGAAATGAGAGTGTGTAATTTTGAAGCATAAAATAAAAAACCACTCAGAGTGGTTTTTTAATCGCGCATTGCTCCTGCCTCTCGGGAAGTCATTGCACCTTGTCCTTCACTTACATCTTTTAGAATTTCTTGTTTTACTTTTTGTGCATCGGTTCCGGCAAATTCTGGTTTCGTAATAGAACCCAAATTCTCTTTAGCTTGTTGATCCTGTTGCATACACGTCCTCCTCAATTTATTTATTAACAATCTTATTATTTACAAAAAAGCACTCATTATATCCCGAGGATTTGAGCGAATTTACCTTTGAAAAAAGGAGGGCTTTCGTTGAACAATCGGTTTGCGCGGCAGTCACTTCCCTTTGCAATAAAAAACATTGGCCAATTTCCTGCATCTGGAGAACCTTTAGGTGGGATACTTTCCCCTGGGTAAGGATATTCCGTCCTTCTTCTGTAACTTGTTCTCATAAAGACCACCCCTAATAAATGTTCTCCTTGTTCCTTATGATTAAGAGTAATGAAATATGACCTTTTAACTTTTTGCTCCCTTATCAGAGGAGAATCAGGGGGAGAGCTGACATAGTTGTTTTTTTTTTCCTGATGTGAAGTTAAACACTTTTAAATTAAGATGTGTTTTACTTCAATTCCTAGGTTGCTGCCGCATCCTTTTTCTTAATTCAACTAACGAGGCATATCAGTTGAACAAGCCAATCAATGTCTATGCTACAATTCTTACAAGCATAGCCATTAAAATAAGTTAATGTTTGGGAGATCATTATGGGAAAAATAAAAATAGCTTTATTACATCTATTGCCTATTGCTGGTGATGTGGAGTATAACCAAAATCTAATTGAACAAGCCATTCATATAGCATCAAAGAATAATGCCGAATGGATTATAACACCAGAACTATGTGTCAGCGGACTTCAATTCAATCATAAGGTAGGGACTGGATGGATTAACAGGCAACCTGATACTTGGATGAGTAATTTGAGCCGTCAACTAAAGAATTTGAAAAGCACTGTATTTTTGGGTTGCCCTGAAAAAGGCAGTAACGGAGAGTTGTATAATTCTGTGTTTATCATAGATAAAAAAGGTCATATATTAGGTAAACAGAGAAAAATCAGTGTTATTGATGATTGGTCAGCTTCAGGGGATGTAATAGAGCCAATCAAAACAGACAATGTTGAGGTTGGTATTATGATTTGTGCGGACGCATATACCAAAGATATAGCTTACAACTTATTTGAAAAAGGAGCAGAAATATTAATTGCACCGTCTTCCTGGGGTCCTGGATTACATGGTCCAGAGGGAGAATGGGAACAAAGGTCATTGGAAACAGGACTGCCCGTAATTGTCTGTAATCGTACTGGCGAAGACAAAACTGTCCGTTTTTGGGGTGCAGAAAGCATGATCATAAAAAATGGTGTACGCCTCCTAACACATCAATCAAAACAATCAGCCATACTTACATTTGAATGGGATTTACAAAGGATGGAATTAATATCCTCTCATTTCGACATCGTTTACATATGATGGGGGACCATTTACTGCATACACTACACACTTGTTGAACTAAAGGGTGCGCTCGTATTATAAGGTCGACCAGTAAAATTACTGATTGACCTTTTTTTAATAGAATCTATTATATATGATAAGAAAAAATCAGAAGGAAAACCTGCCAAAGTGTCAATCGTTGCCTGTATGAATAAGTTGCTTCATTGGATTTTTGCTTGATTTAAAAGAAAAGAAACGTTCCTAGATTTAGCTAAATTAACAGTTTTGTGAAACAGAGAAAAATCATTCATGTATTTATTAACATAACAGTCATGTTATTCAGCAAACGGGTTAGAAAATGGAACTATACTTGGATATTTATTTTAAGTAACGGGCAGTTTAGTTGCATAAGAATAGATTCCAGAAGACCGTCATTAGAGTCGATCTTTTCTTTTCACTGTTTTAGATAAAAAAGTTACTATTTGAAAGCACGTTTCAATCAAATATATAGTAATAATATTTAACGAATTGGAAAAAAATAGTGTTTAGGAAAGGAGGGATTCGAATGTCTGTGAAAAAGTGGGTAACAGGATTGGTCGTTGTGCTTGCAATGGTTGTAGTTGTGACAACTCTAGGCTCACTCGGCGTATTTGCCGAATCCAGTGCTGTAACTCAGCCTATGGAGACGGAGAAATCGATAGAGGTCGAGTTGAACGATGATTACTTTAATCCGAAAGACATCACTATTCCGAATGAAACAACCACAACGTTGATATTGAAAAACAAAGGTAAGAAAAAGCACACCTTCACACTGGAAAAGCTCGGTATTGACGCCGAGGTACAGCCAGGTCAAGAAAAAAACATTACCGTGAAACCGAAACAGCCCGGTACATATGAACTGATATGTCGGTTCCATTTCCAGGAGGGAATGGTTGGAAAAGTAATAGTCGAATAAAAAGCAGGGCCATAAGGCCTTGTTTTTTTTAATAGGCAAAGGAAATTACTTATGTTTTCCCAGACATCATCACAACAGCTAACTTCCTTATGTGAACTAATGTTCTATTTTTGTATTATCGGTTAAGTTTTAAAGAGATTTTTTATTAAGCTTATTTTTCATTACTCAGGATATTGATGTTTGGATTATTAATAATTGTTCCACCTCTAATAAATGGTAAATATAATGTATGGTAACGTATAAACTATTTAAAATGAGGTGGAAAGGTGTATTTTTTAAAACCTATTTCTGATGAGGTTCGTTCATCTCAAATAATATTCAATAAACATAAAAAAACGATGAAGCTCATTTTAGGGTCTATTTTTGCCTGTATGGCTGCTATTCTACAGGCTGCTGCTGGATTTTTACCGGGTATAGGATATTTTTTAAGTCCGCTAGCCACTGCACCTATTCTGTTATGTTCCATGTTTTCCATTCCATTTGGAGTAATGTCCTACTTTCTGACAATAATGTTGTTATTCATCCTACAGCCAACTGAACTAATTGTATTTCCTTTTACAACAGGATTGTTAGGACTTGGCATAGGGGCATCCTTTTACTTGTTTAGGAAGAGATTAAGTATTATTGCTACTGGTGCCATTCTTTTAATGTTAGGAATTATGAGTCTAATATTTATTTTTCACTTTCCAGTTTTAGGTCCAGCGGTCTCTGTTTCCTTTTCATTTCTTACAACTGGCTTTTTATTTGCTTTCAGTTATAGCTGGTTATGGGTTGAAATTGCTTTAATCATTTTTAAAAGATTAAAAATGATTATCATTTAGTGATTCTCCATCACTTGGTTTAAATTTCGATTCATTAAATCCATGTAAGAGATTTATCAAGATTTAGTAGAATTTTATAGTTATGATTCATGGAACTATTTCAAAAACTTTGCCTTGGTTAAAATCATTCACTTTCATAGAGCCATAAACCGCTAAATATAATTTGGTTTGATTCAGATTCGTTCCCAAACTAACATAATAGGCTGATTGAGAACCAAAATCATAATCGGTTTGTATCACACTAAAATCATTTTGTTCACTATTTGGTCTTACCATGGTATAGGCTAAAGCCCCTCTAACCTGAGGTTGAGATTCTTTCCGGGCAAGATCAGTAAACACAACGCTTCCTGTTAAACCAGGGATTCTTTTCCCCATATAAGCTTGCACTCCTGTAAGTGCAGTTCCTTCAAACTTATCGGGTCTGGTATCTTTATGAAAATAGCTTGTTAAAGGCTGAAGACGACTCTCTGAAAGTGCTACTGCTTCATTGTAATAAGCGATCGTTTTCTCATCCAAAGTCGAATTTTCAGTGCAGCCTCTTATAATCGAAGAAGGAAAAGCACCTTCCCAACCTCGCCACCCAAAGTTTATAAATCTTTCTTTGTCAGGTTCAGAATTCATGAAAGAAGCCTGAATAAGCTGAGTAACCGGTATTGGATTATAATGAACGAATGAAAAAATCGACTCGACCAAATCCTGACCGACATTTCCCGCATATTTAATATACTGATTAGAAAACCTTTGAAATGAAATGCCTGGTATATTGCGAACCCCTTTGGCCATTACCATGAGCGTTTCCTGAATAGTTATGGGAAGTTCATTAAAACGTGTGACAATGGGTGGATTATTGATGGATATATTCTTACCTACGTCAATTTCAATTATTTTACCAGCGATTTCTAGATCGTCCTGGCTTAAGTTAAATGGATCATAGCCGGATCCACCATCTCCGGTTGTTAAAACAAGTTTTCCGGTTTCAGGTGAAAAATTTAAACTATTGACCCCATTATGATTTGAAAATGGTCTTCTTAAGTTAAGTAATGTCCGACGTTTTTGGGGTTGACCATTCGATTGTAATATCCATTCTTCAATTGTATCAATATGATCATATTGAGTTTCTCTATTTATCCACCTTAGGTTTAAAGTTCTAGGATCACATGGGTTAGGATTAATAGATTCAGAAAGAGCACCTGGTCCTTGTGTTCCAGCTAATGAATAATGAAGATAAAACAGACCGTTATAATAAAATTCGGGATGAAAGGCTAGCCCTAGCAATCCCCGTTCATCATATCCTCCACCAGAAACACCTAGTTTTAGGATTCGCGGTCGAATATCTAAAAAAGTCCTTATAACTCCGTTTCCTATGTAAAAGATCTCTCCTACCTGGGTTGCAATAAATAATCTTTCAATTGAGTCACCTGGAAGTATGGTTGTTTTCAAAACAGTAGGTAAATTTATCTTACTTACAATGGGCCGTAAACCAACCTTCACTTTAATCAAATGACTTTGCACTCCTTCTTATTGTTTTCTTTTATAAGAATATGATTAGAGCTGTCTATTAGTACCAAATTAGGTCGGGGTATCTGATAAGGCATTGCGACACTTTCCGCACGGGCGTAATTAAACTATAGGTGTGCGTTAGTTGAACTAAAATAAAATTTTTAGAATGAGGATAAATTCAAGTTATTCCATTAGAGGACGCTATTCTGGAACAAAGATAAGTTCTTAATTTTCATTTTAGGGCCATATTCTTTAATAAGGGATATCATCAGGAAAATGCGTATTTATAATGATAAGCATTCTGATACAAGTCAAATGAGAAATTATGAAATCTATTTTGTAGGTGATTGGATTGTGTCTCAAAAGGCTCTACACTATTGAGATTGTGAAAGAATGTAGTTAAACTAAAGAGGTAGGTAATTTGGATAAATATGTTAATTATTAGTATTAGGGGGAGTTGAATGAAAAAGAATGAGGAAAAAATTGACTCGGCCAGTGGAGTAGTAATAGCTGTAAGTAAAAGTGATAAACACACATTTAGTAAGGAAAATTGCAGTCGTATAAAACTGTTGAAAGGTTTGGGCGTTGAAGGAGATGCCCATTTAGGTAAAACCGTTAAGCATCGTTCACGTGTAGCGGCTAACCCCAATCAACCTAACCTTCGACAAGTTCACTTGATCCACTCAGAATTATTAGATGAATTGAAAGATAGGTTTAATGTTACAGCTGGACAAATGGGTGAAAATATTACTACAAAAGGTATTGATCTGCTTGAATTGCCGAGGGATTCGTTACTATATATTGGGGAAACAGCAGTTATTAAAGTAACGGGCTTACGAAATCCATGTGTCCAAATTGATCAATTTAAATCAGGACTTATGAACGCAGTTTTAGACCGGGATAAGCATGGGAACTTGATACGTAAAGCAGGAATCATGAGCATAGTATTGGAAAGTGGTGAGGTTCACCCTGGAGACCTGGTTAGAATTCAATTACCACCTTTACCTCATAGCCCTCTTGAAAGGGTATAATGTTTTCAATAAAACTGTTTTTATTTTCAATAAACTAATCAAACTATCTGGTTGCTCAGGCAGCCTTTTTCTTTTGCAACTATGGGGGCAGGATGGTGGAAGAAAACGATGGTAGAATATGGTGTGATATTAATCGCACGGCTGAATAAGGAGGTTGTGAAATGAGTTTTAAAAACACACTTATTACCATTTCAGAGGATTCAAAAGTTACTGCAGCAAAGGTACCTGTCTTCAAAAACGATAAACCCACAATTTCTTATATTGAGCATGATTTAATTAATAATAACCCATATAAATTTACACAAGAAGACGTACAATTTAAAACATACTTAATCAAGAATCAAATAGAAGAGGAAAATGTAGTTGAACTTCGAGAACAGTTTTTTAAAAAATCCAAGGCTTGCTTCAGAGCTTCTCCTTTGGTGAAAAATTATGGTTGGGGAATTCATTATAATAATCAAGGGAAAATTGCTATATATGATGTTAAGAGTGAAATGTATAACCAATTGCTTAATCAAGTTGACATTACAAAACTAAATGGTATGCGTTCCAAAAGAAAATAAATACAAAATTTCTTTTTTAAACTAACGGGGCAAGAATGAAAAAAAGTAAACGAAATGCTGAAAAGTACATATGGGGAGATAATGGTGATAGGTGGCATTTAGGTGAACGTATGCCTGCTGACAACTGAAAAAAACATTATCATCAATACCCACGCCAATTTTTCTTTGTTTTTCAAAAGCAACCATTGAGTTAGATGGTAAGGAGATTACTTTAAATCCGCAAGAGGGGGTGGAAATTCTTCCTTTGGTGCCACACGCAATGTTTAACAAATGAAATAATCCAGTTGAGTTTTTGGCAACAAAAGGGGCAGGAAAGTTGAGATGAATGTTACTACTTAGTTAGTTCTAAAAGGAGAGAGGTGGGATTCCAGCGTATTAAACACAGGGTAATTTCAATGAGGTGCTAGTACAGCTCTTTTTTCTTATGGCACTAAAGGACAGGCTCATTGAATAATGATAAGATATAATTTGGATTAATATACAAAATCTTAATAAATATTGAAAAGACGCATGTTTATGTAAGAAATAGGGTTGATTTTCTTATTTATGAACGTGGAAAAAGGCGAAAAATTGGTGTTTTGAAAAGTAGTCAAGTGGAGTGATGGAATAATGTCGAAATCAGTAAAGTTGTATCAATTAAGCCGAAAGGTACATAAATGGACTGGATTAATTTTATCCGTTTTTTTTATGTTCATCGCAGTCACAGGCCTCGTGCTTGTTTATATGATACCACTCGGAGTGGCTGATGAGTTAAGAACGGGGAAAGAGGCGAGTCCAGATCAAGCGATACCCATGGAGAAGGTCGTGTCAATTGCTACGTCTCAGGGGCTTCCAGGTGTAGACTCGGTTGAAGATATATTTAGAATCGAATATAGACCAGGTGCAAATGTTTACCAGGTACGCTTTAATAACAGTCAAGGTGTTCAAGTAGATGCGAGTACGGGTAAAGTGTTATCCACAAATCCAGATTACTCAACTTTCCTCATCACTTTGCATGATGGATCATTCTTTGGCAATTGGTATAGATACACTATCCTCACAATGACCGGTTTATCCTTAATACTGCTGTCATTTTCAGGGTACTACATGTTTGGCTATCCTGTTTATAAGCGTCTATTGGCCAAAAAAAAGGCAAAAGATTTGGAGATTTAGCATTTTTAATATAATTATTTAAGTAGTCTTATTACGGGGTGGTAAAGTGTCTATAAAAGGTTTGAATCACTTTTTATTTTCAGTTTCTAATTTAGAGAATTCCATTGAGTTTTATCAAAACGTTCTTGATGCAAAATTGTTGGTCAAGGGTAGAAATACAGCCTATTTTGATTTGAATGGAATGTGGATCGCTCTGAATGTAGAAAAAGATATTCCACGTAATGAAATAAGCCAATCATACACACACATAGCTTTTTCAATAGAAGAAGCTGACTTTGTAAAAATGTACGAGAAACTAATGGAATTGAATGTAAACATCTTGTCAGGTCGTCCAAGAGATGAAAAAGATAAGAACTCTATTTATTTTACTGACCCAGATGGTCATAAGTTTGAGTTTCATACAGGTACTTTACAAGATAGAATAAATTACTACAAACAAGAAAAAGCTCATATGGAGTTTTTCGATTAATAAGTAAGGTACTGTATATAGAGTCTATTATGTATATATCGAATTTTCAGTATGATTATTAGGCGATGTTGCTCTGTCTTTGGAAGGCAGGTGCCGAAATAAATATATAGAAGAAAAAGTCAGTTTACCGATTGTACACATTGCTGATTCAACAGCAAATCAAATACAAAAGTCCAATATAAGTACGGTTGGTATACTTGGAGAAATTGGATTACTAGTAAAACCAGAGGTTTCAGAAGTGCGAAAAATAATTGGATTAGACACACTCTACCTAATTCACTCTCTTTCTTCATAAACTGACGGGTGCTTAGTTTATGAGGGAAAGGGCTTTAAGGCAGCCGCAATTAACGGGGCAGATTACTTCAACAAGGTGATAGGTTGTAAAAGAAGATGGTAAATGAACTTAAACTAACATGAAACCACCACCCGAAGGCGGAGGTTTAGAAGAAATATGATAAATTACTGTTCTTTTAAGCTGGTTACAGAAACACTTTGTTTTTTATTAGGTTCATCAAGCGGATGGATTGTAGCTGTTCCATTTTGTTCATCCACGTGCTCAATGTAGATACTTTCCTCATTATAGGTTACATTAGCCATAATTGGCGAAGAAGCAATTTCTTCTGCTCGTTGTGCGTTCATTTTAGCCACCTCCTTTGGATTTTCAACAGTTATAATATTTGTTCCAAATTACTTAGATATACTTGTTGTAATTAAAATTCTTCCAAGAATCCCTTACACCCTAAAATGAACAAACGGGGAAGGTAAAGGTTGATTACAATGAATAAGAAGAACATCTTACTAAATATCGTAGGGTCACTGCTATGTTTTACTATGTTCTTTGTAGGAATGATGTATGCAGAACAAGCTCCTTTATTAATTTTAGTAGGAATTATAGGTTTAAGTGGCTTTTCTTACTTAGTTTCTCGAATTGTACTGGAAGTTGCCAAATAGAAGAAATATTCTTATTCAGGTAACAGGCTGAAGATCAGAACTGTCTTTAAGGCCGCTCTCTTTTTATGGCACTATCGGGGGAGGAAACCCTTTAGCTGGAGAACTTGATAATGTGATGAGTTATTTATCAAATCACGTTGAAGTAGGAAATAAAATCTTAGTAATTCCGTTTGCGACAGAGGATTCAAAACTTGATGGATGGTTTAGCTCTGTAAAAAAATCATTTGAGGATATAGGGATAGAGCATATTAAACTTCTCGACTATCGACTCACAAATCAAGAAATGCAAAATGAAATAAAAGACCATAATATTCTGTATTTTACTGGCGGAAGACCAGAGAAGTTAATGGAAAGTTTGATTGCAAAAGAATTGATACAAGCAATTAAAGGTTTTTCAGGATTAATGGTGGGTGTTAGTGCTGGGGCGTTAGTTTTTTGTAGAGACTGTATCATCACAAAAGATGAATATTATCCCGAAACACAAGTTATAAAAGGTTTAGAGTTAGTAGATTTTAGTGTCGAAGTTCACTATGATGGAACCCTTGATGAAGAATTATTCCCTTTATCAAACAATAGGGATATATACGCTATTCCAAATGGTAGTGCAATATTTTGGGATAACGAAGTAATTACACCTATTCACAATGTGTCGCTTTTTAGAAAAAGCAATAAACAAATTTTTGGTGAAGATTAGAAAGTTAAAATATATGAACTCCTTATTAAAATAACGGGTGCATTAGCTGAAGATCGGAGCTGTCTTTAAGGCAGCTTTTTTATATGAAAATACATTAGTAAAAAAGCCATGCTAAAATAAACCCTCCATATTCTCATTTTTTTTTGATGGGGGTAATGAACTATTGCGTTATTTTAACTGGTTATGAAGTTTGTTGTTCAGATGGAGCAATTGTATAGCCTTTCTTATTTAGGTATTCGATCATTTTTAATTCTTTGTTATTTTGTTTTTCTTCAAGGTAATTTGAGCCTAGTTCATGATAAGGTTCTCCTGTTTTTAAGAT
>NZ_JBHXAS010000144.1:0-10226 GCF_042727425.1 Peribacillus sp. NPDC060253 | reverse complement strand
ATATTAAAAAATATATTAAAAATCATTGATATTAGGTAATGAAAAATTGCCATAATGTCCTGTTTTTTATTTTTGTTATACGTGATGAGATGGATCGCTAGTAGGATAAACTGCTTAGTAATTAGCCCATCATAAAATTGACTGTGTATTGCATGTGCATGTACACAATCTATTTTATGGTGGGCTTTTTGTTTATAAAAAAGGAGAGTTCAATATGCTATGAATAGCTCAAGAAGATTAATGGAGAATATCATGAAATAGAACAGATCATTCAAACAGTGAATTATTAAAGTAACTCTACTATCAGTTATTCTGTGATATTTAATGATAGGGATTTTGCAATGATCTCTATAATCTTTTCAATTTTTTATCTGAGGCAATTAACCATAAGGAGAAGGAAACTATTAAATAAAGAAGGACTGAGAGATATGTTGACACATGAACAAATAATGAACGCTCTAAAACATGTTCAAGATCCCGAGCTGCATAAAAGTATCGTGGATTTGAACATGGTGAGAAATATTGAAATGGATGGTACACATGTTCAACTTGAAGTGGTTTTAACAATCCAAGGCTGTCCATTAAAAGCAAAAATAAAAGATGATGTTGAAAATTCACTTCGAAAGATTGGAGCCTCAAGTGTTTCGTTAACCTTTGGTTCTATGACACCAGAAGAACGGGCTGTATTAACGAAAACTTTAAAGAAAAGTGCTACAACAGAAACAGGAATGCCTAACATGTTACAACCTGATTCAGGTGTGAAATTTATTACAGTGACAAGTGGTAAAGGCGGAGTGGGAAAATCAACGGTTACCGTTAATCTGGCTACTGCTTTGGCCCGTATGGGGAAAAAAGTCGGGGTGTTAGATGCGGATATTTACGGATTTAGTATCCCTGCGATGATGGGAGTTGGAGAAAAGCCAACCATGATTGACCAGACAGTCATTCCACTTGTAAGTCAGGGCGTTAAAATCATGTCCATGGGTTTTTTTACAAACAATAATAACCCCGTTATGTGGCGAGGGCCCATGCTAAACAAATGGATTCAAAACTTCCTTGCCAACACGCATTGGGGGGAACTGGATTACCTCCTTCTAGATTTACCTCCTGGTACAGGAGACGTAGCCATTGATGTAGCTGCCATGATTCCTCAGGCAAAGGAAATTATCGTAACGACTCCTCACCATGTCGCTTCTTTTGTTGCTTCAAGAGCAGGTGCTATGGCGAAACATACCAATCATGATATCTTAGGTATCGTTGAGAATATGGCATATTATGAAGAACAAGATGGTTCGAGGAACTATCTTTTTGGAAAGGGTGGCGGCGATATGCTAGCTCAACAGCTGCAATCCGAAGTAATCGCAAGAATCCCTTTTGCCAAACGTGAGGAAAATAAAGGTTCATGTGTATACGATGAAGATTCGCTTACTGGTGAGATGTTTACATCTCTAGCTCAAGACCTGGTTCATCGAGGATAGTTATCCATCAAAAATCATTCTTTTCAATGAAGAAGGTAGAAATTTCCGTTAAAAAATTTAAAGGATGTAGTGCTATATGAAACCAGCAGTGGAGAAAAGGGAAATTCTTAGATTCACAAACGGACATATTGAAAATGCTGAAGATATAATTGTTACAGAGTTTCCAGTTACAGTAAAAATTAACGAACAAGAATTTGTTACGATGGTTTGTACACCTGAATATATTCAAGATATGGTTATCGGTTACTTAGCATCTGAAGGAATTATACGGAAATATGAAGAAATTAAAGACATTTGGGTGCAAGAAAAAGAAGGATATGTACATGTGAAAATAGATAAATTGAATCCTTATTACCAAAATTTCCAAAATAAGCGTTATATTACATCGTGCTGTGGAATGAGCAGACAAGGCTTTGTCTTCGTTAACGATGCATTAACCGCTAAGAAGATGAATAAAATCAGAGTCAAGCTCACCCCGGATGATTGTTTTCGTTTAATGAATAATTTACAAATTTCCGCGACGATTTTCCAAGATACGGGAGGGGTTCATAATGCCTCTCTCTGTGATTTAAACGGTTTTATGTTAAGTCGGATGGACATAGGAAGACATAATGCGTTGGATAAAATATACGGATATTGTTTAAAAAATGATATCTCGATTGGAAATAAAATCATTGTTTTTAGCGGTCGTATCTCTTCAGAAATCTTATTGAAAGTAGCAAAAATTGGTTGTGAGGTAGTTCTTTCAAAATCGGCGCCGACTGAATTGGCATTACAGTTGGCAGAAGAATTAGGGATTACGACAGTTGGTTTTATTCGTAATCAATCTATGAATATTTATACATGTGCAGAACGAATTCAACAAAAACAATAAGAAATAATATGCGATTATGTTAGTTGGTTGTCAAAAATAGGAGGAGACACGAAAAACATGGAAAATGATATTTTGGACAAATTAGAACGCCCATTAAGAGATCTGCGTTTATCTGTGACCGACCGTTGTAATTTTCGCTGTCGCTATTGCATGCCTGAGGGGCCTGATTATTCTATTTTATCCTCGGATAAAATCCTCTCTTTTGATGAAATGGAGCGATTGAGCCGTATATTTGTTTCATTAGGTGTCAGTAAAATACGTATTACAGGGGGGGAACCTTTATTACGTAAGAACCTTCCTGAATTGATTCACCGTTTGAATTTAATTAATGGAGTAGAAGACATTGCCATTACGACAAATGGTTCTCTTCTTAAAAAGTTTGCACCTGAGTTATTTAATGCTGGGTTAAGACGGGTGACAGTTAGTCTTGATTCCTTAGATGATGAACGTTTTAATCAGTTAAATGGGAATAGAAGCAAAGTTGCGAGAGTTTTAGAGGGAGTGGAGGCAGCTTCTAATGCAGGCTTAAAAGTGAAAATGAACATGGTTGTTCAAAAAGGGAAAAACGATCAAGATATAATTCCAATGGCGAAATATTTTAAAGATCATAAACATACTCTTAGGTTTATTGAGTATATGGATGTAGGAAATTCAAATGGCTGGAGAATGACGGAAGTAATGACCAAGCAAGAGATTTTAGATCGAATTGAAGAAGTCATGCCATTAGAACAAATTAAGCCAAATTATGTAGGAGAGGTGGCAACTAGATATCGGTATAAAGACAGTGATCAAGAAATTGGAATAATTTCATCTGTGACCGATTCATTTTGCTCTACTTGTTCCAGGGCTAGAGTATCTGCTGAAGGGAAATTATATACATGTTTATTTGCATCAAAAGGTTATGATCTTCGTCAATTAATTCGCTCAGAAGAGTCGGATGTTGTAATTTCAAATAAAATTTCGGATATTTGGAATCATCGTATCGATCGCTATTCTGATGAAAGAAAAAATGGGAATGTTTCAAGAAACAGCACTAAAGTAGAAATGTCTCATATTGGTGGCTAACATTTAAAGATTGGAAGTATTCTCAAATGTGGTTTGGAAGCATTGTGGTTTGCACTAGAAATAAATATGGTGGAAAAGGAATGTGTGTTTAAGTGACCAAGTGTTTCTGTTCTGTGCAAATAGTTGGAATCTTATTTAAAAAATGGCTCTGTTAAAGGATGTTGTTGATGAACTAACGGGGCAGTTTAGTTGAATAAGAATCCTTTTATTTCACTCGAATCAATGGGATTATATGGTAATATAAAAATGAAGGAAAATTGATTTTTAAAAGGGAAAATCCTATTGAAAAATTCAATCTATTGTTGAGGTTAAACATGTAGAGTATTATAATAGAAATATAGACTCAAATATAAAAAAGTCATTGACGTTAGGTAACGACGAATTGCCTTAATGTCCTGTTTTTTTTATTATATGATGTGGTGAGAATGATCACTAGTAGGATAAAAACTGCTTAGTTATTAGCCCGCCATAAAATAGAATGTGTGTTGTATTTGCACAATCTATTTTATGGCGGGCTTTTTTGATTTTTAAAAAAAGGAGAATGTAAAATGGCAACAGTCCTAGTAAAAATTAATGGACAGCAACATGAAGTAAAGCAGGGGACTCGAATTCTTGATTACCTACTGGAACAAGGAGTAGAGCACCCACATATTTGTTATTCAGAAGTTTTAGGTCCCATCCAAACCTGTGATACCTGTATGTGTGAAATTGATGGACAAATTATGAGGGCGTGCTCGACAGAAATTGAGGAAGGAATGAATATTTTGACTTCCTCAGAATTGGCCAAAACTGCTCAAACAGAAGCGATGGACCGTATTTTGGAGAATCACTTACTGTATTGTACGGTTTGTGACAATAACAATGGAAATTGTCGTGTTCATAACACAGCTGAGTTGTTGGAAATTGAACATCAAACTCGTCCATACCGAGAAAAAGGATACGAAGTGGATATGTCACATCCTTTTTACAGATACGATCCGGACCAATGTATCCTTTGCGGACGCTGCGTAGAAGTATGTCAAGACCTACAGGTGAATGAAACTCTATCTATCGATTGGGAACGTGATATCCCACGTGTAATGTGGGATGATGGTAAATCCATCAATGATTCTTCTTGTGTATCTTGCGGACAGTGTGCCACAGTTTGTCCATGTAACGCCTTAATGGAAAAATCAATGTTGGGCGAAGCGGGGCTTATGACAGCCATTCCGAAGGATTTGTTAAATCCAATGGTTGATCTCATTAAAGAGGTCGAACCGGATTATAAAACAATTTTTGCCCTATCAGAAGTAGAAGCAGCCGCGCGTGATACGCGTACGAAAAAAACGAAAACAGTATGTACATTTTGTGGGGTAGGGTGTTCATTTGAAGTATGGACTAAAGGACGTGAAATTTTAAAAGTTGAGCCAACTGAAAATAGTCCTGTAAACAGTGTTTCCACCTGTGTGAAGGGGAAATTCGGTTGGGACTTTGTCAATAGTGAACAAAGGCTTACTACTCCTTTAATTCGGAAAGGAGATGCATTTGTTCCTGCTACTTGGGATGAAGCACTTACTTTAATTACAGAAAAAATGGGTGCCATTAAAGAAACGTACGGTGGTGATGCACTTGGCTTTGTAAGTTCTTCGAAAACGACGAATGAAGAATCCTATCTCATGCAAAAATTGGCCCGTCAAGTGTTTGAAACAAACAACGTGGATAATTGTTCTCGTTACTGTCAATCGCCTGCGACAGATGGGTTACTTGCCACTGTTGGATATGGTGGGGATTCAGGTACCATTCAGGATATTGCAAGTGCAGGTCTTGTTATCACGATTGGGGCAAACCCAACTGAAGGACATCCTGTTCTAGCAACACGAGTTAAGCGGGCTAAGAAATTACACGGACAGAAATTGATTGTATCAGATCTTCGTAAGCATGAACTGGCAGAGCGTTCTGATTTATTTTTACATCCAAAACAAGGAACAGACTTTGTTTGGTTGACTGCTGTTGCAAAATATATGATTGATCAAGGTTGGCATGATGAAAAATTCATTAAAGCTCGTGTAAATAACTACGAAGAGTATCTGCAACTTCTTAATAAATATACGCTAGACTTTGCAGTGAAAGTGACTGGCCTTCCAAAAGAACAACTGATTAAGACAGCTAAAATGATTCATGAATCAAAAGGAACATGTATTTTATGGGGAATGGGTGTTACTCAAAATATTGCAGGTTCCTATACATCAGGAGCTATCGCTAACCTTCTGCTTGTAACGGGGAATTTCGGTCGAACTGGAACGGGAGCATACCCACTTCGCGGTCATAATAATGTGCAAGGTTCATGTGATATGGGGGCTCTTCCACAATGGCTCGCTGGCAATCAGCGTTTAACAGACAATGTCGCACGTGCTAATTTTGAAAAAGCTTATGGCGTAAAAATCTCTGAAAAGTCTGGATTTACGAACATTGATATGCTAGAAGCCTCAGAGAAAGGCATACTGAAAGCCATGTATCTCATGGGGGAAGACATGGCATGGGTAGATTCAAACTCCAATCATGTGCATGACACGCTCGGTAAGCTAGAGTTCTTTGTTGTACAAGATGTGTTCTTAACAAAAACTGCACAATTTGCAGATGTTGTTTTGCCGGCAGCTCCGTCTCTTGAAAAAGATGGAACATTCACCAATACAGAGCGTCGCATTCAACGTTTGTATCAAGCACTTGAGCCATTAGAAGAATCAAAACCAGACTGGTGGATCATTCAGCAAATTGCTAAATATATGGGTGTGGATTGGAACTATGAACACCCAAGCGATATTATGGACGAAATTTCAAGTCTTTGTCCAACTTTTGCGGGTGTATCGTACGAAAGACTTGAAGGATGGAACAGTTTAATGTGGCCCGTGCAAAAAGACGGCACAGATGAACCGCTTCTTTATACAAAGCGTTTTAACTTTCCTGATGGAAAAGCGCGTTTTTCTCTTGCAGAATATGTTCCACCTATTGAATTCACACAAGATTTCGATCTTACTTTGAACAACGGACGACTCTTGGAGCATTTCCACGTAGGGAATATGACAAATAAATCAAAAGGACTTCAGTATAAATTACCTGAGGTATTCGTAGAAGTTTCGCCTGAACTTGCAAAAGAACGTAAGGTAGAAGATGGATCATTAGTACGTCTAATTTCTCCTTACGGTGCAATTAAGCTTCATGCAGTCGTAACAGATCGAGTTACAGGAAAAGAACTGTACGTTCCAATGCACTCAGTAAGTCATGAAAATGCAATCAACCTTTTAACAGGAAGTGTTGGTGATGTTAAGACACAAACTCCAGCATATAAACAGATAAAAGTAAAAATGGAGTTAATGAAAGCAAAAGGAAACAGACCACTGCCAATGTATAACCCTCGTTATGCAACGCGTAATCCTCAGTTAGGCGTACAAGTGGAACGGAAATGGGCACGGAAAGATTACGAGCCAATTGCAGACTTGAATATATCAGGAGTAAAAAAGTAAAGGAAACACCGAAGAAGACTTTAGATTCATTAATTCTGACGGAAGAAGAAAAACGAGATCAAATGCTTAAACAGGTCGTTCAAGATTTATCGGAAAATGCAGATCCAAAGATTCAATAAAATGAGCATTCTTGAAGCTCTCGCAGATTTGAATACACCGGGAGGTAAAAAATAATGGCTAAACCAATTACGAAGATAGATGAACCAACCTTTACCGAAAAAGAAAAACAAGATCAAACGCTTGAAAAGGTTTTACAAGATTTATCCCAAAATGCAGATGGGATTAAAGAAACAATTAAACTTCTCCAAGAACTTCACGAAAGTGGAATTCTTGGAGCTATCAATAATCTCGTTGAAGCAAAAGAGAAAGTGGCAAAAATTGCAGTGGGACAATTGCTGCGTCCACCTGTAACAAATGCTGTTAACAATGCAATGGAAGCGGCAGGAGTGTTGACTGAACTAAATCCTGAAATGACGAAAAAACTGGTGGGAGGACTGTCAAAAGGGCTTCAAAAAGCAGAAGAAGGATTTCAGTTAAATAAAAAAGTGAGTGTTTTCGATTTAGTAAAATTAATGAGAGACCCTGATGTTAATCGCGTAATGAGGTTTTCTCTTGATTTGTTAAAAGGGTTAGGCGAAGGATTAAAGGGTCAATCAAAGTAAGTGTTTTGTACTCAAAGGAAAACTGATCTACTGTTCGTACTCATGGACTATCTTATCATCATCTCTGTGAGTATGTTCTTTATTGACGCATGCTTTTAGCATGATTTGCAGTGGAAAGTAGAAAGCGAGCTAAATTATTTTTTAGGGGCAATTTCATTCAGATAAGGAGATATGATAAAAATGGAGGATCCTGAATGTTTGGGCCATACAGATTAAAAAAAGCTAAGTGGCTGATAAAACTTTATCAAACGGTGTTGAATACATCATTGATTATTCTTAGTTTTATTCTTATATATTTTCTTTTTCGGCAACTTTACTACATTTTGAATGATGTTTATTGGGGCAATAAGGATGTCCATGGTACTTTCGGTAAAATATTGATATTTTTCTTATATTTCGGATTCATTTCCATGATTGTACAATATTTCAGGGAAGATTACCATTTCCCATTAAGATATCTAATTTATATTGGGATTACAGCTACCATTCGATTTATCATAGTGAATAATGCAAATTCAATCCAGACTTTATGGTTAGCTGCGGTGGTATTTGTACTTACAATAAGTTATCTAATGCTACCTCACCCGGAAGCTAAAAATGATTAAAGGATAGATAGGAGAAATGGAATGAAAAAAAATAGAGAACATCAATTCAATATGTTACTTCGTGAAATACGCAAGGAGTATGTTGGAAATGGACCAAAGGAAATTACTACTCGTCTTGTAGGTCCTTGGGTAATTAGTGAGATGAAAGGTAATCTGACGAATGTTGAAAAGTTTATGATGGGCTCTACAGAAGGACAGCGGATGGTTCATGAAACACGAACTAAATTAGTCAAGCAAATTTATAAGGATCCTGAAGTTCTGAGAAAAATTGAGGTAATGATGGATGCGAAAATTCTAAGCATCTATACAGATATTAATATAGACATTGATACTGCGATGACGATTTATGTGTTTGACAAACCTATTCAGCCGTAGTTTAGCGCAGCTTTCGATTAAGGGAGGTTTCAGAAGTAAGGGTTTTACCCATAAAGCATTGATGAAGTAAAAAAGCCCAGTCTCTCATTTATGACACTGAGAATTTGGGCTCTACTATTTTATCTCCTAAACTTCGCTAAGTAATATGCTTAAATAAACTTAGAGAAGTTTAAGTGGGGGAGGACCACTGGATTGAGTTGTAAGAAATTCGATAACGTATATAAAACGTTCTAATGTGCGAACCAACCTTATTAGTAGTGACTGGCAAAGCATTTCAATGTATTGCATGCTTTGAATTAGCCACAATTATTAAGGACACATATTTGAACGTTTTTTGGCGAACATGATGTTTGTCGTCACGCATGAAATGTCATAGCGGAAGAGGGAACACCGAAAAAAATTGTGAACCCAAAAGAAGTAAGAACGAAGAAGTTCTTAAAACGGGTCTTGCTCGGAGGATTGAATTTTTATACTTTAAGAGTTTTTACATTGTTCTCGAGATATTCTATCAGCCCGTTATTCATAGTAGAAGAAATGGAACAGCCATGTATTTAATAAAAACGATATTCGTACTTGGCGTGGACGTTTGAATGAATAAAAGAAAACACATGAAACTCCGACAAATCATGAGTGGGAAACCTTCATAATTGGCAGGAAGCATAAAGTGTTTTCCTTTAATTCAATAAGTGATGGAACGGTTTATTATTCATGAATTACATCTTAAAAAAGCTACGTATCTCTTCAACTAATTTACATGCTGCAGGAGAGAGATATCGATCTTTCAAATAGGCCAGGTAAACCGTTCTTTCCAAAACATTCGTATCGATTGCCCGAATTACAGTATTGGGTGTTACAGCGGATTTTATATAGCTTTCCGGTAAAATTGTAACCCCAAGTCCCTCTTCCACCAAACTGCAAGCTGTTTCAAGTCTTTCTATTTCGTAAAAAATATTGGGATTTACGTTTTCCTCTTTAAAGGCTTTCAAAATATCATCTCTTGTTTGAAAACCAGTTGTACTGATGATCAATTCTTTCCCAGCAAGGTCTTGGAACGTGATGGAACCTTTTTCATTTAAGTCGTCATCTTTATGGACCAAAAGTATGAATTTTTCATTATAGAGGGGAATAGACATGATTTCATCGTTGTTAATTGGCTGGTTCGTGATGGTGAAATGTCCATTATACTGATTCAAGAAATCGATAACTTTCTCTTCCCCCAAGACTTCTTTAACTTTTATATGAATATTAGGATATAGGATTTTAAAATTCCTGATGATCTTGGGGAACCAAAATTTGAAAGATTCAATGGAGCCTATAGATATTGTCCCACTTCCAACCTGCTTCATTTCCTCAAGTTCCACTTGCATATTATTGAATCTTCTTAGCAAATCCACAGATCTTGTATAAAAAATACCGCCTGCTTCCGTCAACTCCAATCCTCTTGTATTACGTTCCAAAAGCTGAAAACTAACTTCTTTTTCTAATTTCATTATGGCATTACTTAATGAAGGTTGAGAGATATGGAGTATTTTAGCCGCTTTAGAGTAGCTCTTTTCATGAACGATCGTAATAAAATACCTAAGTTGGCGAAGATCCATATATTCTCCTTTCTATAGTTTTAAACTATGGATATATTAAAATTTTGTATTGGTAATTATATATTATCT
>NZ_JBHXAS010000143.1:0-10456 GCF_042727425.1 Peribacillus sp. NPDC060253 | reverse complement strand
CTTTTTCATCTTACCGTGTTTTAGGGTTGTTTGAGTAATATTTTTATTGCTATATTTTTTATGTATATTGTATAATACAAATTGTAAATAGCAAGTTTGATTAGGTAACATGTTTTACTAATCATTATGAATGGATGGTGAAGACTTTTTTCTTTAAACATGATTAATAAATGGAATTTCACATTTAAAATTAGCTTAGAAAGAAAGGAGGAATTATATGAATTCACCAAATAATGTATTGGTTGGCGAAATAAAGAAACCCCTTTTACCGGAATATGTGCTCATGTCTATATTAACGTTATTTTCTTTTGGGCCTCAATACTTTACAAGTCTTTCCTACATCTTGAATCAAATGGTTATTCAAAATGGACTTAACTTAAGTACACAAGTTATGTTACTTCCATCCATTTGCTCAAATTTGGCTTTTTCGCTAGGTCTCCCATTCGGCCGTATCCTTCCCATGAAATATGGCACAAGAAAAATTTATCTCACTTTCATTTTCATATTCATTGGTGGAACGATCATCAATATTCTAAGCTGGGGGATCATTCCGCTCACCATTGGCAGATCACTCCAAGGTTTAGGTGCAGGAGTATTGTTTTTGACAATCCTTCCGCATAGTTTAAGATCTTACCCAAACAAGGTGCGTAATCTGTTTTTATTGTTTGCGATAGGTGGGTTATTTGGTTGTAGCGCGGTTGGTGCATTTTTTGGATCCTTATCTTTGAGTATTTCTGAGTGGCGTTGGATATTCTTGTTAAATATTCTTTCATCCCTTATTTGCCTTGTAATAGGGTTCAGAATCTTACCCAAAAAGAAGCCAGAGTTAAACTCAGGAGCGAAACTTAACATGAAGGGAATACTTTTATTCACTTTATTAATAATGGACTTGATTTTCCCGCTGTATAATTTACAAGAAAACGGCTTTACATCAAATCAGGTTTGGCCATTTCTTGTGATTGCGCTTCTATTGGGGGTGTTGTTCATAGCGGTTGAAGTTAATGCTGTTGATCCGCTTATTCCAATCCGATCATTATGGTCAGCAAAAACGGTTTCAGGAACCATTATGGCTATATCCGCTCATATTGCTCTAATCGTTGCGATTGCAGGAGCGAATGGGTTTTTGCGTAACATTCTTGATCCTCCATTCATATACCTTACTTATTTTTATTTTTGGTTTTTTGTGGGCTTCCTGGCGTCAGGTGTTGTCTGTACTCTGCTGTATGACAAATGGGGTGCAGGGAGACTGGGAATGGTAGGATCCATCATCATAATAATTGTCAGTATTCAATGGAGAGCAATTGGAACCCAGGCTTCTTTAACGGCAATAAATGTTCAGATGGCTTGTATAGGTGTTGGCATAAGCATGGTGCTAATATCAGGTGCATTGGGAACAGCATTAGCAGGTGACATTCACAAGGCAACGCTAAGGTCGACATCCCTACATTCAATGAGAAATTTAATTGGTGCAATTGCTGCACCAGTACTAGGATGGTTCGCTTATCGAATGCATGCGATTCACTATGAAGATGTTCGAGGAGAAATTTCACTATTGAACCCCCAGACTAACTCGGAGATGGCCGAATTGGTCCGCAGCTACATCAATAATGGACAGACACTGACAGAGGCAAAAAGCATGGCCTATTACTCGATGGTTGTGAATAGCCAAAAAGGTGCGCTTCTAGGAGCTTACCATGATTTATTCACCATTCTTTTGATATTAGGCATTATCATGCTGTTGGCTTCCATTGGAAAGACTGTAACCGGTAAAGGAAGGTCGCTTGTGCAGAAAGAGCAGCACATTTTACTTCCAGCTCCATCGGAAAAAACTAATAAAAAGGGGAAATAAGTATGAGAAAAGATCGTTTGATAATTGCGAATATTTTAGGGGTTCTTGTTATAATTGCTTTACTAGCGGGCGGTGCTTACTTTTATTATCAAAATGAGAGCTTTGTTAAAACCGATGATGCGAAGGTATCTGCAGACATGGTTCAAATTGTAGCACCAGCTTCTGGTATGCTCAAAGAATGGGATATCAAAGAAGGTAAATCTGTTACAAAAGGAAATACAATAGGAACAATTGATGAAGGAGGTCAAACCGTTTCCATAAAGTCGACCATGGGGGGAACGATTATTAAAAATGGAACGGGTAATAACCAGTTAGTACAAGGCGGCCAAGTGCTTGCCCAGGCTGCAGACCTCAAGCATTTATTCATTACAGCCAACATCAAAGAAACAGATTTAAAGGACATTGAAAAAGGTGATTCAGTGGATATAAACGTTGATGGCGATACCGATGTAACTTTCGAAGGAAAAGTAGAAGAAATCGGCTATGCAACGAAATCTGTATTTTCGACGTTACCAGAGCAAAATACGGGCAATTTCACGAAGGTCACTCAAAAAGTTTCTGTTAAAATCTCTATTATGAATCCATCTGCCAAAGTGCTTCCTGGTATGAATGCTAAAATCAAAATCTCGTTGTAGACGAAAATTGGAATGAATGCACCGAAGAGGAGTGGAAACTTTATGAAAATCTATATTGTCTATGATAGCGAAGGTGAACATACAAAGGCACTGGCGGATTCTTTAGCAGACGGTGCTCAAGAAGGGTGCAGTAGTGTTTATCGATCATGTGGAACAATCTGAAGTATAATAGCTATCAGAAATGATGCGAATGTATCGGGATGTCCTGGACATTTCGGGACGATTAGCTCTGGATAAAAAGCTTGGATTGATAAATTAGGGTTTTTATGGGCAGAAGGTAAGCTGATAAACAAAATTGGGGCTGTATTTTGTACCACTGCTACTGTTCATGGAGGATTAGAAGCTACCATTGATCGTACAGATTTGCTTCCTAAGCAAGCCCAAGAGTTAGGAAGAGCTTTAGGAAAACGTGTAGCGGAAGTCACACAAAATCTAGCATATGTACAGTAAGGAGTTGGTCAGATGGTGACCATTATTGCTTGTATAGTATTGGCTAAGGCTGTTATGGCGGGATTATTCAAAATTAATTTTTGGTCACCTTCAAAAGAAGAAGGGGCACATGAAGCGGTTATAAATGAAATTGGTAAGGAAGCTATCCATTCACCTGACAAATCTGAATTGGTTCTAGAGGAGACTCTAATTGGTACCGCCGATTCAAAAGGGCAGGTTCAGCGCATGAACGGTCAGACCTACCGCCAAGCCCTTCAAGGTTTCCAGTACACGACGCAGGAAGATTTGAACATAGTCGATTGGCTATGAAGGATGAAGATTATAGAAAAGCGTTAAAAAACATGAATCGTAAGCGTGAGAATGAAAAAAACAGATAAGTGTAGAATTATTCCTAAGAATGAACTTAACTCTAAAAAGTGAGGTAACATAAATCATGAGTTCCTATACTCCCTATTTTGAATTCAATCGAAAAGAGTGGGCATCTTTACGAAATCACGCTCCTCTTCCTTTAACTGAAGAAGAATTAGAAAATGTAAAGGGAATAAATGTAGAAATATCCATTGATGAAGTAGAAGAGATTTATTTGCCCTTGACTCGTTTAATTAATTTATATGTCAAAGCGTCTCAGCAACTTCATACCGCTACTACTTCCTTTCTAAAAAATAACGCTAAAAAAGTACCTTATATTATTGGAATTGCAGGGAGTGTTGCTGTAGGGAAGAGTACAACAGCAAGGATACTTCAGATACTATTATCTAGATGGGACAATCATAGAAACGTAGGCTTAGTTACAACAGATGGTTTTTTGTACTCAAATGACTTTTTAGAAAAAAAAGGACTGATGAAAAGAAAAGGGTTTCCTGAAAGTTATGATACTCAAAAATTAATTAATTTTATCGGAGATGTAAAAGCAGGGAAAGATAAAGTGGAAGCACCGATCTATTCACATTTGACGTATGATATTCTGCCGGATGAAGTGCAAACTATCTGTAATCCAGATATTTTAATAGTGGAAGGTGTTAATGTTCTACAAGTGGACAAAGAAAGTCAAATATTTGTCAGTGACTTTTTTGATTTTTCACTCTATGTTGATGCTGAGGTACAGGACATAGAAAGATGGTATATCGAGAGGTTTCTCCTACTTCAAGAGACAGCTTTTCAAGATACCAAATCCTATTTTTGTCGTTTCGCAAACTTGTCTAAAGAAGATGCTATTAAGCTAGCGACTCAAATTTGGGAAGAAATTAATTTAGTGAATTTACTTGAAAATATATTACCGACAAAAGGGCGAGCCAATATAGTTTTGAAGAAAGGGTCAAATCATAACGTTGAAAATATCTTTTTACGAAAGTTATAATGCATACTTTGTTCGCGAGGTCCATTACTCTATATTAACGAATTTTTATGAAAACCTTAATTCAGCGCCGCTTGAACATGCAGTTTCCAGGCAACAATAAGGAAACTTAAAAAATATCGATTAAAGGTCAATGAAAAGAATAGGTGAGTATGGGGGTTACTTTATCGGTAACCCCTTATTTTTGTCGATTTGCGCTTAATGACTTACTTAAGTGTCCCGTAATTTTCCGTTTTCATTTTTATGCTCTAATTAATTCAGAAATGGTTTTATTCAGTCAAAATTGAATGACGGTTAACCCATATGGAGCCCTTTCATTTCATTTTTACAATTCAATAATGAATTCACACGTCTGGTAAATTTGCTGTTTTGATAGTGTTTTAACTATGGCACGGCACTTGCATTTATAATAGGAAAATTGTTCTACGGAATAACTCTGTAGAAAGGGCGAGGTGAGAGGGTTGAACGATCCAGTCATTCAGAGAAATTGAAAGAAAACTATACAACACGGAGGTGATATTTTAGGATTTGTCAGCATTCATCTTAGAACGAATCATTACTTAAATGAAATGATATGTGTATGGACTGCTGCAGCATGGTATAAGGCTTGGAAATAAAATTGGCCTCCTGCTTGGAAATCATCATGATTTATAAAAGCCCATTATCCGGCGATCAAACTAAACTGGGAATGATCATCATACCATTCAATCCCTTAAATACTGTAAGGGAAAATAGGTGGATTCCAGAAGATGCGCAATAGAAATACTTGATCAAAAATGAAAGCGCTATCAACACAAAGGCTTTATCAGCTACTTCTTAAATGAATATAAATAGGTGGTGAGCTTCAGTGCCTTTGGACAAGTGGTAAAGTTATAGCGTTTGTTGTCCCAAAGCAGGGAATTGTTATCGATCAAGAAGCATTAGATGGTCATTGTTATCGATTGTTGAACCATTATAAAGTGTCTTAGTAATTTCATGTAAAAACAATCATTGCCGCTTAATGCAGATGGTAAAACTAAAAGCGCCAGCTGGTCAAGGAAGAAATGGTTTGAAAGAGATCCTTTGTTTTAGCGTAAGATAATTGGTTTCCTTAAAGATGAGTGCTTTCCAAATATGGACAGGATTGTAAGCAATCAGTGAATGAGCGGCCAAGTAAAATTAAATAATTATTCAGGGAGGAAGTAAATGGATATTTTGATCCAGCAGCTTTTTAATGGATTGACGATTGGCAGCGTCTATAGTCTAGTTGCCCTCGGACTGACGCTAGTATATGGAATTTTGCATATCCCGAACTTTGCGCATGGTGCCCTATATATGTTAGGAGGATATATCACATTGTCGATGATGACATTATATGGGGTCAATTACTGGCTTGCCATGTTTGTATCCGTTATCGTTGTTGGCTTGTTGGGTGTCCTCTTGGAGCGTTTCGTATTCCGTTTGTTAAGGGAGGCACCTCCATTGCACGATAAAATTGCAGCAATCGGCATTCTTCTTTTTCTTGAAGCTTTTGCCCAATTTGTCTGGGGTGCCGACTTCCATACAATGACATCTCCATATGGACAAGTCGTCAATATCATGGGCTTGACATTCACCCTTCAGCGTTTATTGATCATCGTATCAGCCATTGCGGTGATGGTTTTACTTTATCTCTTCCTTAAGAAAACGTATACCGGTTCAACGATAATAGCGATGTCCCAAAGCCGTGAAGGTGCGTCATTGGTGGGAATCAACATTAATAAAGTTGCGATGCTGACCTTCATGATTTCTGGGGGATTAGCCGCCATCGCTTCATCCCTTGCTTCACCGATTAACCTTGTCTTTCCTGGAATGGGGCATTTAGTCATCTTAAAAGCATTCGTCATTATCATACTGGGCGGGATGGGGAGCATTCCGGGTGCGATCGTTGGCGGATATATTCTAGGTTTCAGCGAAAGCCTTGGCGCAACATATATTTCTAATGATTATAAAGACATCATTGCTTTCATTCTTTTAGTCGTAATATTAACCGTGAAGCCAACAGGTCTTTTTGCCAAGGGGGAGAGGTAGCTTGAAGATTTTAACGAAACGCAATGGACTTATTGCTCTTATCATCCTTGCATTTTCATTCCCTTTCATCGCACAAAACGACTATTATCTTCACATACTGACACTTTCATTCATTTGGGCGATAGCTGTATATGGAATCAATTTATTATCAGGCTATACAGGTTATCTGTCACTTGCACATGCTGGATTTTTTGCAATTGGGGCATATTCGCTCGGCCTGCTGACGGTTAAAACGGGAATGAACTTTTGGCTGGCACTTGTTGGAGCCTGTTTAATCACCTGTGCCATTGGTTTTTTAATCGGTTTGATCGCATTAAGGACAAAGGAACACTTTTTCGCGATATATACCCTTTGTGTGGGTTACATCATCTATCTGGTCATCGATAAATGGGAGGGGCTTACAGAGGGTGTAAGAGGATTGATCGGCATCCCTGCTCCTGGAAATATCGGTCCCATCACATTTGAAACTGCTGCTTCACAATATTATCTAGTCCTCATTTTCTTGCTTGCCGTCATTTTAATCGTCTATCGAATTATCCGCTCGTTGACAGGCAGGACTTACATGGCCATCAGGAACAGCGAGGACCTCGCTCAAACGATTGGTATATCGACAATGAAGAATAAGTTGACCGCATTTGTCCTATCCACATTTTTCGCTGGGCTGGCAGGTGCCTTGTATGCTTCATTCATTCGTTTCATTGGGCCTGATATTGGTTCCACATCCATCATGTTCGATCTTTTGATGTATTTATTGGTTGGTGGAATCGGAACACTTTCAGGTCCTTTGGTTGGTACATTACTGCTTGTGATCCTTTCACAGAACCTTCAATTCCTCCAAGAATATCGAATGTTGATATTCGGTCCATTGCTTACATTGATCATCATCTTTTATCCTCGCGGAATCACGGGAGCCGTCTTTGATTGGCAGAGCAAGCGGAAAGGTAAGAAAATGTCAGGGGTGAGAAAAGAATTTCCCATTAAGGCAGAGGAGGGATGAACTTGCTGATTGAAACGAAGAATTTGACAAAACGGTTTGGTGGATTAGCGGCGGTCAATAATGTGGATTTTATGATTGAAAAAGGAGGAATCAATGCAATCATCGGACCGAATGGTGCAGGGAAATCCACATTTTTCAACTTGATCAGTGGCTTTCATCGACCAAGTTCAGGGACGGTGCTATTTAAAGGGATTGACATCACCAAGCTCCGTGCCAATGAAATAGCGGGCCTTGGGATTTCAAGGACCTTTCAAACGACAAGCCTGTTTGATCAATCGACCGTGTTGGATAATGTCATTGTCGGGCATAGACTTCGAACAAAATCCAATTTGATGGATGCCATCCTAAGAACGAAACGCTTAAAACGAGAGGAAGCAGCATGCAGGGATAAGGCAATGGAAGTACTTGATATTGTTGGATTGACGAAATCGGCCGACAGAATGGTATCTAGCATCTCTCAGGAGGAAAAGAAACGGACAGCCATTGCCCTAGCCCTTGCAACGGAACCGGAAATTATCTTTCTTGATGAACCTGCTGCCGGAATCAACCCGGATGAAACGGAAGGGCTGACGGAACTGATTAAAAAATTAAATCAATCGGGACTGACAGTATGTTTAATCGAGCACAAAATGCATATGATCATGAACTTGGCAGATCACATCATGGTCCTTAATTACGGGGAAAAAATTGCCGAGGGCACACCTAAGGAAATCCGCGGAAATGAAGCGGTGATTAAAGCCTATTTGGGAGGTAGTGCGAGTGCTTAAGTTAACGGATGTTGCAGTGGCTTATGGGAGTTTTACTGCCATTAAACATGTGAATATCGAGGTTTCCAAAGGGGAAATCGTTGTATTGTTAGGAGCTAATGGGGCAGGAAAAAGTACGACTTTTCGTTCAATCAGCGGTATCAGTAAGCTGTCACAGGGAGAAATTCATTTTCAAGGCATTCCCATAGGAGGCAGGGCCCCGGACAAGAATGTACGGGAAGGAATAGTACAGTGTGCAGAGGGCCGTAAACTATTTCCACAAATGACCGTCCAGGAAAACCTGAGAATGGGTGCCTATATTCACCGAAAGAACAAGGCGGAAATCAGGGGTTTGTTGGAATACGTCTATCATTTATTCCCTATTTTAAAAGAAAAGCACCAAGATGAAGCCGGAAGCCTGAGCGGCGGCCAACAGCAAATGCTGGCAATAGGAAGGGCGTTGATGTCCAAGCCAAAATTGTTGATGCTTGATGAGCCTTCGGTTGGACTTGCACCTCTTATTGTCGAACAGATGTTTCAAGTCATTGAAGAAATAAACCGTGAGGGAATCACAATCCTGCTTGCTGAACAAAACGCGAATGCTGCACTCAGAATTGCAGATAAAGGATATGTCTATGAAAATGGGGAAATTGTCGTTCAAGGGACAGCACGTCAGTTATTGGCCAATGACGAAGTAAAGAAAGCATATATTGGAGCCTGAAAATAGGAATGGGGGATATATATGAAAAAACTGAAAGTATCATTTGTCTTTCTGGTGTTAATTATGATTGTTTTGGCTGGTTGCAATAAAGGAGAAAGTCCCGCGTCCAGCAGTGGCAGTAAAGGGAAAAGTGAGAATGTCGTGAACATTGGTTTTAGTGGTCCATTAAGCGGGGCAGCAGCTCTATATGGGAAACGGACTTTGAATGGTGTCGAAATGGCCGTCAATGAAATTAATGATGCAGGCGGGTTTGATGTAAAGGGTAAGAAATACACGCTGAATTTAGTATCATTGGATGATAAATACTTACCAAATGAAACAGGGGCGAATGCTAAAAGATTAATTCAGGAATATGATACGCCGATCATTTTTACACCGCATAGCGGGGGTGTACTGGCACTGCAGGTCTTTAATGAACAAGAGAAATTCATCATTGGCGCATATACGAGTGAACCATCAGTGACCGATAGCGGAAATTCATTGACCGTTCGAATTCCACCGAATTACGAAGGATATATCGAACCTTTTACAACATATGCAATGAAGCATTTTGGCAAGAAAATTGCAGCATTGCCGACCGCTTCTCAATACGGTAAAGACTGGACGGAAGCGGTTCTTCCACATTGGGAAAAACAAGGGGGGAAGGTCGTTTATAATTCATCCATTGATTTCGCCAAAGAAACCGATTTCTTTACGATTGTTACCAATGCATTGAAAAAAGATCCTGATGTGCTGTTTATCGGGGGTGCTTCGGAACCTACGGCAAAAGTGGCGAAGCAAGCTCGGGAGCTAGGGTTTAAAGGTGGTTTCATTATTATGGATCAGGCAAAGCTAGATCAAATGAAGCCGATTGCAGGGTCATATGAAACATTGGAAGGTTCAATAGGTGTTCTGCCACTGATGGATTCAGATGAAGACGCAGTGCCAGCCTTCGTTGAGAAATATCAAAAAAAATATAAGGAAGATCCGAGCTCCGAAGTCGGTTTGAATTATATTGCCATGTATGCGTTTGTAGAAGCGATGAAATCTGCAGGAAGTGTTGATGACGCTAAGGCTATTCGTGAACACATGCAGGATGGGCTTACAAATATCGGGCCAGATCAAAAAATATACGATATTCCTTCCATTGATGAAAATGGCGGATTCGCATCGACCATTGTCGTGGGAGCGGTTGAAGATGGAAAAGTGGTGCCCGTTCGCTAAGGGGAAAAAGGGATGGGGCTTGTCCATCAAAGTCGATATTATTTAGACGCAGTGTCCTAGATTAGCATATTGGTATATTTCTTGTACGTGTACGTTGTCCATTTGGAGGGGCAATGTACACGTTTTTTTTTGAAAAAATCGGGAGTGCCAAAAATAGGAAGCTCCGATGATAGAGTAGATAACGGCAATATACTCCATTATTTCAAGCTTGGAGTGAATTTATCTAGATGGCAGCCATGTTACCTGCAAAAGAGAATGTTGTTTGATATCGTGATTGCCAGTGCCTATTAAGTAAAGAAATGGAACGGCGGCGACTTGATAAAGTAGCCAGATCCATGTAAGGCTTTTTATTTGATTCCAAAGAGAGATACTGATGCGCTTGGGTTTTTAAGGGGAATGATCTATATCTTACAATTATTACAAAAATATCTTGTCCTTAAGTAATGAAAGCG
>NZ_JBHXAS010000142.1:0-10533 GCF_042727425.1 Peribacillus sp. NPDC060253 | reverse complement strand
AAACTACGTCAGACTTAAACTGAACCGCCGTATACCGAACGGTACGTACGGTGGTGTGAGAGGTCGGAGGCTAGGCGCCTCCTCCTACTCGATTTATGGGGGTATCCCTAATAGTTCTCACATGTCACTGCAAAATTCTATATACTAAAATTAATTAAATTAGAATACACGAAGAACCTTTAAATATAAGTGTAATACGAGGAGGAGATATCATGCTTATTACGGAACGGCATCAATTAATTTTAAAGCTATTAAAAGAAAAGGAGAATGTTAAGATTCATGAGCTAGTAGAATTAACAAATACTTCAGAATCTACTTTGCGTCGTGATCTAGATCAATTAGAAAAGCAGAACTACTTAAAACGTGTACATGGTGGAGCTTCACTTTTACATAATAAACGAGACGAACCAAGTGTGTTTGAGAAAATAACGCAGAACCTTGAGGAAAAAGCTAAGATAGCAAAATATGCGGCAGAACTAATTTTGGACGGCGACTGTGTTTATCTTGATGCTGGAACAACAACGTATCAGATGATCAAACATTTAAGACAAAAAGATATTGTTGTCATTACAAACGGAATTGACCATTTAGATGCATTACTTGAAAATGAAATATGTACATATTTTATTGGTGGATTTGTTAAAAAGATTACCAAAGCAACAGTTGGACGTTATGCATACGAAAGTATAAAAAAATACAGATTTGATAAGTGTTTCATGGGTGCGAACGCTATTCATTATAATTTTGGATTGACTACCCCAGATCCAGAAGAGGCGCAAATAAAAGAAAGAGCCATTTTTTTGTCACGTGAGGCCTTTGTATTAGCAGATCATACAAAATTTGGAGAAGTATCATTTTCTAAGTTTGCAGATTTAAACCAGACAAAAGTTATTACGAATGAAGAAGGTACAATAACGTTAGGAAAATATAAGGAGAAAACGGAGATAATTATTGTGAGGGACTAAAAACTAAATTTGCTATCGTTGAAGGAAAGCTGGTATTCAAACTGTCTGATTCAGACATTTAGAATACCAGCTTTTTTTTGAAGGAGATTCTGAAATTTATTTTTTTTTTTTTGGAAATTTTCCCCTTTGTTGTATCGATATAATAAAGAATGCTTGATTTATTGTAATGTGGCAATTAAAAATGAGGGAAAATCTGCTCCATGTATTAAACAATCCATTTGAAAGTTTAATATTTTATGTTATTAATATATTTTTTTGGAATAATTGGAAGTATTGACAATTATAAACAGCTTTAATATAATCAAAATCAATCAAAACCAACCAAATTCATTCAATTATAATTCTAATGTGTAAAGGGTAATTATATTGTTATACACAATATGAAAGCGTTTTCATTCAATTAAGATGTCAATGTGAAAAACTATCAAAATCAATCATATTTCCATTATTTCAACCAAAAATATTCATTTAAGGAGGTGATCTAGTTTAAGAGATTGAGAGCGGTAACAATTTCTCGTTCTGTAGCTAATTATTTTCATCTTCAAAAACTAGGGGGATTAATATGGTGAAATATGTAAAAACACTAATGATACTAGTTTTGGCGTTTGTAATTGCCGCGATGACGGCATGTAGTGGGGCTAGTGAATCATCAAATGGATCAACAGACGGTAACGAAGGACAAGAAGGTAACAAACAATTAACGATTGGTGTAGCGGTGGGTAGTTTAGCAAACCCTTTCTTCGTCTCCATGGGTAAAGGTGCAGAAGAAGCAGGAAAAGAATTAGGTGCTGAAGTTCTAGTTGAAAGCGCTGAATATGATTTAGCAAAACAAGCAGCTCAAATTGAAAACTTTATTACGAAAAAGGTAGATATTATTCTTTTAAATGCTGTTGATACAAAAGGAATTGCGGCAGCTGTTCAACAGGCCAAAGCTGCTGATATTCCAGTAGTTGCTGTAGATACTAATGCTGAAGGTGGTGTCGATGCCACTGTTACTTCAGACAACTATCAAGCTGGTAAACTAGCCGGAGAATATGTGATTGAACAATTAGGTGGAAAAGGAAAAATAGTTATTATTGATGGACCTCCTGTTTCGGCTGTATCTGATCGTATTCAAGGATTTGAAGATGCAATAAAGGATTCCGAAATTAAAGTAATTGCGAAGCAAAATGGAGAAGGGAATCGCGAAAAGGCATTAACGGTGATGGAAAGTATTTTACAAGCTAATTCATCAGGCTCTATTGACGCTGTATTTGCGATTAATGATCCAGAAGCAATTGGTGTTGAAATTGCTCAAGAGCAAGCGAATCGTAAAGATGAATTTTTCATTGTCGGAGTAGACGGTGCTCCTGAAGCCACAGAAGCAATGGCAAAGGAAGAAAGTACAATTGCTGCAACTTCAGCTCAGTCACCTAGTAACATGATCAAAAAAGCTGTTGAAATCGGAATGAAAGTGAAAAATGGTGAAGAAGTTGAGGAGCTTATTAAAGTTCCAGTTGAGATTGTAACTCAAGATACATTAGATTCTTACCAAGGTTGGTAAGAATCTTTCAATAAATAGGCTGATAAGGATTACTCCTTTAATCAGCCTATTCAAATCAATATAAGGGGTGAGATAAAGGTATGGCTGTCAATGAAATGTCCCTTAAAGGCCAACAAAGTCTAAAAAAGCCAGTGTTAAATATGGAAGGTATTGGTAAAACATTCTCAAGTGTAACCGTATTGAACAATGTGAGAATTGAACTTTATCCAGGTGAAGTACATGCATTAATGGGAGAGAATGGCGCTGGAAAGTCAACTTTCATGAAAATCCTCGCAGGCATTCATACACCTGATGACAATGGTGGGAAAATCTACTTGAAAGGTCAACCAATTTTATGGAAGGACCCTACTGATGCAAGGAACAAAGGAATTAGTGTTATTCATCAGGAGTTAAACCTTTCTCCTAATTTAACAATAAGTGAAAATATCTTAATGGGTTCGACCTTTCCTAGAAATGGTTTAGGAATGGTGAAATGGGATGAGGTCCATGAACGTGCCCAAGAGGTGTTAGATTCAATGGGGTCGAATCTAAATCCACGCCAATTGGTTTCGACCTTAAGTGTTGCTCAACAACAAATGGTCGAGATCGCTCGAGCATTATCCTTTAATGCAGAGGTACTCATAATGGATGAACCAACCGCCTCTTTAACAGATAAAGAAATAAAAAAGCTGTTTGAAATTATTGATGATTTGAAAAAGCAGGGAGTTGCTATTGTATATATCTCTCACAGAATGGAAGAAATCTTTAAAATTTCTAATAGGTTCACTGTATTACGTGACGGCGAATGGATTGCAAGTGGGCCTATTGAAGAGACAAATCCTGATCATCTCGTAAAGCTAATGGTAGGACGGGATTTAAAGGACTTGTTTAATCGGTCAAAAGCTTTTGGTACAAAAAAACCAAAGGAAGTTTCACCTGTACTTGAATTGAAAAATGTTTCTGATAACACGATTGTAAAGAATGTATCTTTAAAAATTTACCCAGGTGAAATTGTTGGTTTAGCGGGGCTTGTTGGAGCTGGTAGAACAGAATTGGTTAGGGCTATTTTCGGTTTGTCCGAGTTGAAAAGTGGCGAAATATTGGTTGATGGTCAATCTGTTAGAATCAAATCCTCAATAGATGCTATTGCTAATAGGATTGCACATGTACCTGAAAGCAGGAAAGAACAAGGGTTATTTTTATCAATGTCCGTAAAAGAGAACATCATAATGGCTGAATTGAAAAAACACGCTAAAGCAGGAATTGTTAGTTGGAAGCAAGCAAACGAAAGCGCTAACCAATATATTGAAGACTTAAATATAAAAATAGCTTCCCCAGAACAGCAAGTATCAAACTTAAGTGGTGGGAATCAACAAAAGGTAGTGATCGCTAGGTGGCTATCAATTGCACCAAAGGTATTACTACTTGATGAGCCAACACGAGGGGTTGATATAGGTGCCAAGACTGAAATCCACAAGATTGTTTCAAAGCTTGCAGATGAAGGATTGGCCGTTTTAATGATATCATCTGAACTTCCTGAAGTATTGGGGGTAAGTGATCGAATACTTGTCATGAGTGAAGGAAGGTTAACAGGCGAGCTTTCGAAGGAAGAAGCTACACAGGAAACAATTATGCGTTTAGCTACCAAAGGGGGGAGAGAGAAATGAGAGGGAATACGCAAACTATTACACATTCACAACGCCTAAATATAGGAAATGTCCTTTATTCTTTATGGAATAGGCTTGGCATGATCATGATTTTATTATTATTGTGTGTAGTACTTTCATTTACAGCACCAAATTTTTTAGATACAGCCAATTTATTGAATGTATTAAAACAAGTTTCTATTATTGCTATTTTAGCTGCTGGGATGACAATTGTTATTTTAACTGGTGGTATTGATTTATCAGTTGGTGCAACAGTTGCTCTATCTGGCGTTATCTCAGTCATGGTCTCTTCTGCAGGAGTTAATCCTATTATTGCGATGTTATCAGGCGTACTAGTAGGGTATGCAGTAGGACTGATTAATGGATTTCTCACAGCCAAAGCAAAATTACCAGCATTTATTGTTACACTAGGCAGCTTCACATATGTTCGTGGACTCGCTTATGTCATTAGTGGTGGTTATCCAATTGTTTTACAAAACGAAACATTTAAATTCATCGGTGGTGGAAGTATTTTTGGAATCCCCACTCCTATTTATATCATGTCTTTAGTATATGTTGTGATGTTTTTTGTTCTTAAATATACGATGTTTGGTCGTCATATTTATGCGATTGGTGGCAATGAAGAGGCAGCTCGGTTAACTGGAATTAAGGTTGAAAAGTCTTTAATCAATGTGTATTCGATAAGTGGTTTACTAGCTGGTTTAGGAGGAGTCGTTTTAGCGGGAAGGTTGTTTTCTGGACAACCAACTGCTGGTCAAATGTATGAATTAGACGCAATTGCTGCTGTTATTCTAGGAGGAACAAGTTTAACAGGTGGAAAAGGGAAAATAATAGGAACAATTATTGGGGTTTTAATTATGGGGGTAATCAGTAATGGGTTAACTCTAATGGATGTCAACTATTATTGGCAGTTAGTTGTAAAAGGTGGAGTTATTGTAGCAGCCGTTTTATTAGATCGATTGCGCGGAAATAGTCCAGCATAACGATCACATGTCATTTTAGATTTTAAAAAAGGGATGTGAAATAAAAGTGAAGAGGATTATTAGTATTCTACTAATATGTTCAACTGTCACTTGTTTACCATTTAATAGTGCATATGCAGAAGACCCTGGGTATTATAATGAACCATACCGTAATCAATTTCATTTTTCTCCTGAAGCTAACTGGATGAATGATCCGAATGGTATGGTTTTTTATAAAGGTGAATATCATTTGTTTTATCAATATCATCCGTATGGAACGACATGGGGACCGATGCATTGGGGGCATGCTGTCAGTAAAGATCTTGTTAATTGGGAGCATTTGCCGATTGCTTTATCGCCGGATGAAAACGGTCAGATTTTCTCGGGGAGTGCTGTTATTGATTGGAACAATACAGCTGGCTTTGGAAAAGAAGCAATGGTTGCCATCTTTACGCATTCAGGGGATAAGCAAGTCCAAAGTATAGCGTATAGCCTAGACAAAGGAAGAACTTGGGAAAAGTATAAAGGGAATCCCGTAATGCCAGACCCTCCTATACAAGTCTTTCTCAGGCTCTTTGGCAACTTGGTCTACTTCATTTGGCATGGCCCCTTCATTATAAACATTAACATCATCCATGTTTAAATGACCCCAACCACCTGTAGCTTTGTCTACAGCTTTAATATATAACACTTCTCCAATGTATTTAGAAGCATCCCAGACGTATTTTTGATATTTTTCTTCTTTAAATTTGGTATTGGCTTGTCGAATTAATTCTTGATCATCAGAGGCTCTCACTAACGAAACATAGCGGTTGTTGATATCATTACCACCGCCCAACAGAAAGTTGATTTCTCCAGAGCCATCTAGTTTAAAATATGAGGAGTGCAGTTCACCTGTTGCGTCATCTCCCTTTTGAAGATCAGTAAACCCCCATAAGTGGTAGTTTCCTTGGTGGCCGAAATCTCCTCCCCAGTATGATGGTACATTTGTCACATGATCTTTTGTGAAAGCATTACCTTCGATTGTACTCCACCCAGTTAGATCACCTGTCTCAAAATCATGATTAGTAATTTCTTTCTCATTTGTCATGATGTTCTTACCAACTTGAACATCTTGGAATAACGTGGATGAATTCCAAACATTTAAGCCAAAATGCCCTGATGAAAAAGTTGAATCATTTACATCATGAATGAGATTACCATCTAAAGAAATTTTAATATTTTTTCCATGAGTGCTTGCTTTTAAATGGTACCTTTTATCTGTATCTAGATTTATTGTTTTTTCAGCTAGAATGGATATGTCTCCATTTTCGATTTTCATGATTTTTATTGTATCGTTTAAAGCATCGATATTCGCCATATAACCGTTTGTTGCATTAGGATCTGCACGAAAAACGAGCGAGCCAGCTCCATTGCCACCTTTTTCCCCAGATATCTCAATGTTTGCTTCATAAAAAAAGTTATCCCCTGTTTGACCACTCATTACAAAAGCATCCTCCGTAGAGGTTCCACTTTTTCCATCCATCGTGTTCTCCCAGCTTCCGTTTACATCTGTCCATTTTGATAAATTGGTTTCAAAGTTAGATGTATTCTTGAACTCCACATTTCGAAAGGCAGCCGTTGAATTCCACGCTGACAATCCATAGTATCCATAATCGAATTCTATATCTGTTTTTTTTATAACAGATTGATTGTTTACAGAGACTTGAATTTGATCCCCATCTGTTTCCACCTTCACATGGTAGGTAGTTGAAGTTTTGAGGGTAAAAGGTTTTCTCGCAATTTCCTCGTTTGTTCCATCTACATTCTTACTTAATGTTATGACATCGTTTTTGGCATCTAAGCTCGCAACATAGCCGTTCTTTGCACTCCTATCTGACCGAAAAACTAAACCGCCTGCCCCTTCTCTCCCATTCTTCTCATTAAGGGTAATATCTCCCTCATAGCTAAATGATTCACCTGTCTGGGATGACATGGTATAAGAAGTTCTGTCTAAGCTATTTGCTTGTATTCCACCATCTTCGCCGAATTCACTTGCATACACCCACTCTTTTAAATTAGGTGAGGTATAAAACATAATCTTATCCTTAGCCTCGAAAGAAAGCGGCATCCTTACAGACTGGTCTGCTGTTTCTGGAGAGTGGATACCTTCTACTCATGGTAGTAACGGAGGGATTTGGGAATGTCCTACTCTAATCGAATTACCAATTGATGGTGACCCTTCAAAAACAAAATGGGTACTACAGGTAAGCATTAATGATGGCGCTCCTGCAGGGGGGTCAGGTATGCAATATTTTGTAGGTACCTTTGACGGGAAAACGTTTAAAAATGAAAATCCTTCCGATCAAGTGTTATGGACTGACTACGGGGCAGATTATTATGCCGCAGTAGATTGGAGCGGAATTGAAGGTAAGAATGGCGAAAAATATTGGATTGGCTGGATGAGTAATTGGCAATATGCAAATAATACACCAACTTCGACTTGGAGAAGTTCAACGACATTGCCAAGAAAGATGGAGCTAACTCAGACAGATGAAGGTTTACGTTTAAAACAAACACCAGTTTCTTTAAAAACCATTCGAGATAAGAGTGAAAAAATTTCATATAAAAATAAAGTCATATCTGGTGAAAGTAATCTCCTATCTAAACTATCAGAAGATACATTTGAAATGATAGCTGAGTTTGATGTAGATGATATAAAAGCAACTGAATTCGGCTTTCAAGTTCGTAAAGGAGCAACTGAATATACGACTATTGGCTATGATGTTGCCACCAAACAGTTATTCGTAGACCGTTCAAGTTCAGGAAGCTTTGATTATGGGAACAATGTAGTTGGTAAGAATGACGGACCGTTAAATGCATTAAATGGGTCTGTGAAAATGCATATTTTCATTGACCGATCTGCTGTAGAAGTGTTTGGAAACAAAGGTGAAACGGTTATTTCTGATCAAATTTTCCCGGATCCATCAAGTAAAGGATTACAAATTTATAGTAAGGGTGGAGAAGTTACATTAAAGTCTCTGAAAATATACCCTTTAAAGAGTATATGGAAAAGATAAAGACTAAATTTCAATCCTATTAAAGAGGGGTTGATAGTAAGAGTTTATGAAGGCTGTCGAAAATGATCGATAGCCTTTCATTTTACCTAAATCACAAGAATGGAGAGTGTAATGTAAATGAATAAAACAAACCGCGCAGTCATATGCGTTGGGGAGCTTTTGATCGATTTTTATTGTACAGATATTGATGTTAATTTAATAGAAGGTAATCATTTTCTAAAGAAAGCCGGGGGTGCACCAGCGAATGTCGCAGCTACTATTTCAAAGCTAGGTGGGGAAGCGAGTCTTATTGGAAAAGTAGGAAATGACCCATTTGGATTATTTTTAATAGAAACGATAAAAGAAGTGGGGGTTGATACATCGATGATTGTTACTGACGATTTAGCACCAACTACTTTAGCATTTGTTTCTTTACAAGCAAATGGTGAAAGGGATTTTGTATTCAATAGAGGAGCGGATCGAAATTTAACAGAGGATAACTTATACCTAGATAGATTAAGTGGTGCAAAGATCATTCACTTTGGATCTGCAACTGCATTTCTGGAAAACCCTTTTAAAACAACTTATTTAAAGGCAATGGAATTTGCAAAAAATAGGGGGATATTTCTATCGTTTGACCCTAACTTCCGACATGATTTATGGAAAAATAGAGTGGCTGAATTTATTAGTTTAGCTAGAAAGGGTATATCAATGGCTGACTTTGTAAAAGTAAGCGAAGTAGAGCTTGAACTAATCACGGGAAAAATGGATAAATATGATGGAATAGCAATGCTCCATCATTTAGGGGTAAAAATAGTGGCTGTTACCCTTGGATGGGAAGGCACTCTTCTTTCAAATGGAAGTGGAATGAGTGTAATAAACAGCGTCGAAGTAAATTCAATTGACTCAACTGGTGCAGGTGATGCATTTGTCGGTGCTGCTTTATTTCAATTTGCAAATCTTGAGACCTATGACACAATTCTTAGTGATTTTAGTAAACTTAAAGAGATCATTCTTTTTGCAAATAAAGTAGGTGCCGTCGTGTGTACGAAGGTAGGAGCGATTTCTTCTCTACCAAACGAAGAGGATATATATAAGATTTAGTCTTCATTGTATTGTTTCGGATTGTGAAAAAATCGCGGTACACCTGGCTTAGGAGGTCTAGGTGCATCGCGATTATTAGTTTATATAAGCGGTTGTTCAAAAAAAAGCGATGGAAGTTCAGCAGCCACTGATATAATCTGTAAGTTGATAGGAAAGTTACCACTTTTCCTTCAATAAATCATTTTTGCATCAGAACCATATAACCTATATCATATCAATATGAGATATTTTCCAATGCTCATTCTTAATAAGTTGCTCTAAATTTTCTTTGTCTCTTTTTTTAAAGTAATGGATAATTTGTTTATGCTGTTCATTCATTTGTTCTAATACGGCAAAAAGTTTTTCTTCGTCTTTACTCAAATAAATTTGTCTAACAAAACTGTTTTGCAAAGAATTAAGAAGGTCTATTAATGTATCGTTTTTACACTTATCAATATAAACTTTATGGAATTGATTTTGGTATTTTTGATAATCTGAATAATTTTTTTGTGAAATTGACAGGTCAATTTTTTTAACCAACTTTTCCATTAGATCTATATCACTTTCTGTAATATGCGCTATAGATAATGAGGCTGCTAAGGCGTCCAGCACACCAACAACTTGAAAAACATCAAGCTTTTTATTTGTATCAAGTTCTTTAACGATAAATCCTTTTCGAGGAAAATACTCAAGTAAATTTTCTGAGGCTAATTGTATCAAAGCTTCCCTTACAGGAGTTCTGCTCACTTCTAATTTCTCGCTTAGTGCTACTTCATTTATTTTATGCTTAGGAAGCAATGTTCCATTCTGAATTTCTTCAGCTATATGATTATATACAATGTCTTTAAGTGATTGGTATCTCTTTTTGATAGTCCTTCTCCCCTATGCTAAAAGTTGATATCATCTATTATACAATATACAATATAAAATTGAAAATTCTTGATTTTTATATTAGCATCGGCTGCTAAATTCTTCAATAGATCTACTGTTTTGTAATATAGTAACTCACTATTACTTGCATTACTATCAGCCTCTAAGTTGAACATGAAGCGAATGGAACCGAACATAAGAATTTCTCATTTTAAATGAATTTAAGGAATGAGGGTGAAGGCGAACATTTAAGACTGCTACATGGATATAGAATATGGAGCATTATTAAAAACTAGCTGTTTTAATTTGAAAGTATTTTTAAAATTAAATTAATAAAACATTGAAATGGCGAAGAGTCCAGTGTATTATATTTCATAATACGAATGATATTTCTGATTATTCAGCATATTATACAATATATAATAT
>NZ_JBHXAS010000141.1:0-10679 GCF_042727425.1 Peribacillus sp. NPDC060253 | reverse complement strand
GATGAGCTCTATAAAATAAAGCTGGATAAGAAAAAGTATTGGCGATAACACATTGAAGTTCATTGACTTTTCTGAAAATAATTGAGTTTTTCTAGGAAATCTTGTAACTTATACAGTGAATATAAATAGTGAAATGATGATTAAACAAATTCTATCTGTAAGGGAGAATACAAATGAAAAAGGTTATTTTAAGTATAGCTATCTGTACCTGTTTTATTGTATCTGCTTGTTCAAATCATCAAAGTTCTGAAAATACAATGAAAGATAGCGAGAATGCAGCAGCGCAACCTAATGTAGAAGTAAAACCTTACAAAGAGCCATTGAGTCATGAGGGACAGACTGCCCCTCATCCACTTGGAGTATTTACGCTAAAACAAATAAGTGAACCGAAGGTAGGCGTTCAAGTTGGTCCTCTTCATATTGATGTACAAAAGATAAAAGTCGTACAAAGTAAAGAAGTGAGTGAAGTGGGCAAGTATAATTTACAACAGCGTAGTCTACCTACGAATGAAATGAATGCCATTCAGTTTACAACTACAATTGAAAACGTGTCAGATCAACCACTTGATTTGGGGAAGGGACCTATAAAGAAGCTGCTTCTAAGTAACGGAGAGAGCGTGGATGTATATAAAATGAACGCTGATCCCAAAAACATACACTTACAAGCAAAAGAAAAAGAGACGTATACATTGATTTGCTTCTTATCCAAGGCTCCCAATCCTCTCACTTATATAAAGATCACCACAAATACGGTTCAGGAACAAGATACGAAAAAACAAGTAGTCTCTCCACATACGAAAGAAATCAAATTATAAACACAAAGAGCATCCTTCTGTTAAGGATGCTCTTTGTGCCACAGGAATATGGAATAGGAAGGATGACAGGATGTAAGTTACACAGCTTTATACTGGAGGAGGCAAGCTTAATAAAACGGAAAAACTAAAACATTTGTATTACAGGTTCGAAATACCTCTATAGTAATCGATTATTCTGTTCTTCAACTAACTGGTGCGTTAGCTAATGATCAAAGCTGTTTTTTAAGGGCAGATTTTTCTTTTTAATTAACGGTACATGTTAGTTTAAGTCATGCATAATTTTATCTTTCCATCGAAAGCTAAGAGCCTTACTACATACAATGTAAGTAAGGCTCTTTAAAATTTTATTTACAATAAGTTAGCTACCATTCCAGCTTATGAAGAAAGATTCTTCAACTCAGCTCCGGTTAGTTGAAGTTTAACATCGATTTAGTCAAGGAATTCCTGAAAGCCTGCTCTGGTTATACTCATAATCCTTTTATAATTCCTTTGTCTTAATTCTTTTAATTAACTCCTCAAACCAATATATTGTGTGATCTGTTCTAGTGGAAAGATAGCCATGCAAAAATTCACCAATATTCTCGTTATCTTTTCCTATCTGTTCTGGTTCAAAACTCCTAATCTCTTCCCAAATACCATTGATAGTCTTTATTTTTTTTTCTAATATATCCACTACTTTATCACGATCTACATACTTGATGTTTGCTAAACAAACAATCATATCCTTAATTTCTTCCGCATTTTCAAATAATTTATAGATTTTTTTGGGTAGTTCTTCGCGACCCTTATCCGTGATCGCATATACTTGTTTATCAGGCCGATGTTCTTCTTTTATCACTTCTACTGGTTCGACTAAACCTTGTTTTACCAATGATTCAAAATGGTAGTACAGTTTACTTTCAGTTAACCCACCTAGGCGATCCAACGGAATGGGTTCTGAAAGCTGCTTTTTTAATTTATAAGGATAGTTTTTATCCTCCATCAGCTTGCTCAATATAAAAATTTGAATAGACATTTTCTACGCTCCTTTAAGAAGTATTATCTCATTATTGTAGCAAAACCTAAGCTGTGATTTCAGCCGCATTCTTTTCATTTTCTGTTTCAGAAACCTGGCCTGGCATTGGTTTGTGAATAAACGAGACAATAGTCATATTAATTACCATCGAAACAGCACCAACTGTAACCATTGACCAAATATACGGACTTGGACTGATGCTGCCATATAGGTTTGCAAAGTAAGCTTGCACCGAGTAATACATCGGTGAAATGTGGCTCATCCATTCATATGGTAAATGCATCATATCACGCGAGATGGTGGCACCATTTGCTATTGTTTGGATTAATAAAATCGGTAAGTTTAAAATCATGCCGCCTTCACCAAATAAGAAGATTAAAATCGCGGTGAAATTAAAACATACCATATAGTTAAGTATTTGTTGACCTACTATACCGAAGAATAGGTCACCACTTGGCTTATCAACTAAATACGCTACACCTACAGCAACGAATGATGAAATGACTGCAATCAATAACGCAGCTGATTGAACATACATGAATAAACGTGATTTACTTGCTTTTCCGCGGCTGGCTTTAAATGCACCTACTAATTGCATTGCTCCGATCATCGCCCCAACATAGCCGGCCATTGTCAAGAACATAGGAAGCATATTATGATTCATGCCATCTGGTATTTCGTTGATTGTAACCACATTTCCTACATAGGATTTCTCAATCTTTTCCGCTAATTCAGCGGCTTGCTTTTCAGGTACATTAAAGTTCATCAATACGCCCTGAGCCGTTTGTTGTGAGAATTGTGTACTTAACTGGCTGTTAATTTCAGTTACGACAGAATTCATGGTAGAAGAAACGGCTGTTGCCCCTGCCTCATTGATTGTAAAGTCGATGCTTGATGACGCTTCACCTTTTTGCATATTCTCAGAGAAGGTCTTCGGGATGTGTACGACTAATGCTAAGTCATTTTTCTCTAAATCTTTTAAGGCTTGTTTATTTGTTATATCCGTCTCGATTTTTTTAAAGGGTAAATTTTCTTCTAACTGTTCAGCAATCATTGCCCCATTTTCACCGGCATCATCATTGATGATGGCGATAGGTAATTTATCGACATTTCCTGGAATGGCTGTATACCCAGGTAAGAAGATGCCTAGCATGGCAATTGCATAGAAAATCCCCATAAAGATTGCCGCAGATGCACCTCTTGTTTTTAAGAATGCAGTAAATTTCATATGTTGTATCCATCCTTTTGATTTAATTTAAGTATTTTACTCAATTTAAAGTACTTTAATTAGAGTAGTTTAAATTGAGTACTTTGAATTTTATTTTATTTTTTTTAAAAAGTCAATTGAAAAATTTGGTGTTTTTTTATGTGTAGAAAAAAACTCCCAACAAAACTCTTCTACATTGTTGGGAGTAACTATTACATTCTTTGAGGACGTTACAATAAAATTGGTACAAACTGCTTTAATGAACTTTCAACAACTTTATTATTCTTGAAGAAATTGTTCCTAAACGAATTGAAATCAAGAGGGAAATTGTAGAAAGAACAGCGATCATGACGACAATGCCAATCCACCCAAAATGACAATAAAATGAACCGCTTGTTGTTCCAACAATACTTCCCCCAAGGTAATAGGAAAATAAATATAATGAGGCTGCTTGAGCTTTATCGTGAGCGGCTAATCTGCCAACCCAACTGCGAGCAATGGAATGGCTGGCGAAAAAACCGAAAGTAAAGACTGCTATTCCAAAAAATTTTATCCATAGATTGAGGTTCAATGTGATGCAAACCCCTAACATTAAAAAAATGATGGATAACTGTAACATTCTGCTTTCACCATATTGATCTGCTAACATTCCCATCCATGTAGAACTGAATGTACCAACAATATAGACGATGAAGATAAATCCAACTAAGGTTTGACTAAGTGAATAGGGCAGGGTAATGAGCTGAAAACCAATGTAGTTATATAAAGAAACAAAGCCAGCCGACAATAAAAAACCAATCAGAAAAAGATGAATGAGACCGGGTGTTTTAAGCTGGTTAAACAGGCCGATTCCAAATTGTTTTACTTCAAATTTGGTAGCATCATCCATTCTTGCCGTATTAACAGGGTTTATGCCAAATCTTGATTTACTGATTTCTTGCAGAATATTACTAGACATAACGTTCGCGGGGCTTCCAGAAGATCAGAGCTGTCTTTAAAGCAGCTTTTTTTATGCAACTATCGGGGCAGGTAAGTTCTATAAGAAAGAGGATTACTATTAGCCATAAACGAATTTTAATATATATATGAGATTCGAAAGGGGAAATTTATATGTTAATAAGAGAGGCAACGGCGGCTGACGCTGAAGAAATCGCAAAAGTACATGTAGATTGTTGGAGAACGACCTATAAAAATATAATACCAAGTGATTTTTTAGATAAACTATCTTATGAGAAAAGGAAGGATTTATGGATAAAGAATATATCAAAAGATGAAAATTATGTTTTTGTTGCAGAAAATAAAGATGGAAAAATAGTTGGATTTGCTGATGGTGGAAAAAGAGAAACAAATAAAGTGAATAATTCAGGTGATTTAACTTCTATATATGTCCTTGAAAAGTTTCAAAGAATGGGGCTAGGAAAGAAACTTATCAAAGAACTATTTTTAAAATTTGAAGAACTGGGATTTAATACGATTTTTGTTGAGGTACTTGAAGATAATATATCTCGATTTTTCTACGAGGCTTTTGGTGCGGAATTACTTAAATCCGAAAACATCAAAATCGCTGGTGCTGATTTAAATCTTTTGGTTTATAAATGGAAAGATATTAGCCCCGTATTGTTATCAAAATAAACTTCGTTTAAAAAGGATGACGTTGGATAGGAGAACCGAGAGATGTTGCAAAAACTATTAAATTTCTAGTGAGCGATGAAGCAGATTGGATTGCAGTCATTCAAAGGTGGATTTAAAAGCTAAATTAAACTAAAAAATGCATTGGTTCTAGAACTTTTTTGTTGTATTAAATTCCAAGGATAGATATCAATTTTGAAGTATTGTATTTAAACTAACGGGTGCTTTACTTCAATAAGGGGGTTGCTGAGGCAGCTTTTTTCATTGTTGATAAACCAATACACAATAAATGTGGGGTGAATTATATTTGACGTCATTTCAACTAAACGAAAAAACAATATCTTTTTTATCGAAATATCAATTATTCAAAGGTGATTTGATACAACAAGTTCAGTTGCAGCACCGTTTGGAATTAGTAGAAGCATTTGGGATTCAACAAGGAATGCGTGTAGTAGAAATAGGTTGTGGTCAAGGGGATACCACCGTTGCAATAGCAGACGCAGTAGGAGAAAACGGATGTGTTGTCGCAATAGATATTGCTAGTCCCGATTACGGAGCACCGTTAACATTAGGTCAAGCAACAGAGCGTATTAAGAAATCTTCATTAGGAGAACGTATTGACTTCCATTTTGAAAAGGATTTTAATTTATTTAAAACAACTATCCCATTTGATGTGGCGGTATTATCCCATTGTTCATGGTATTTCAAGCAACCAGAAGATTTATTGAATTACTTTAAAAAAATTCGTAGATTGGCAAAACATATATGTTTTGCAGAATGGGACCTCGATATTACCTGCATTACGCAACGTTCCCATTTTTGTGCAGTTTCCATCCTTGCCTTGTATTCAAACTTCGTAAAAAATGAAGGGAATATCCAAAACTTGTTTCATAAAACTCAAATTCACCAGCTACTCCAGCAAGCAAATTTTGAAGTGATAAAACAACTTAAAGTCGATGCAACATTATTACAAGACGGTCAATGGGAAAAAAGTTATGCAAATAGTATCCGTGCAGAATTTATTAACGTTCCTTCCATGATACAAACGTTGATAACTAGTTATTATGAACTGATGAACACTTCGAATGGAAATGAGAATTCATTAAATAGTTTCATTGTTTGTGCAAAGTAAGAAGTTCCTCATTTGAAGATATGTTTTTGATATGGAATGTACTTCAACTAACGAGTTCAAGATCCAGAGTTGCCGAATTGTTTGCTTTTGACAGTATGGCCCATTTCAAACAAGAGCTGGAGAACTATATCGAATACTATAATCACAAACGGATCAAAGCAAAATTAAAAGGATTGAGTCCGGTGCAATACCGAACTCAATCCTTAGTAGCTGCGTAACTAAATAAAGTGTCTAACTTTTTGGGTTCACTTTAAAAAAGGGGCTTTCTTAATGGAAAGAAACTTTTGTACATAGATATCTTCAACATCTACCAGATTTTCTTTACCTATAGTATACTTTCATGATTTAAAGAAATTCTCTCTTGTTAATAAAATATCAACTTCTATTTGTTAACGTAATGAACGGTGTTCAATACTTAATAAAGATTAATTTGAAATGATCACTTTTTTTCTTTTTTGATGAGATAAATAATTCCTTCTACAATAGCCACCACGATCAAGGATATCCCAAATAGTGGCATAATCAGCCCTAATATCACCATGAAGATAATAAAGCCAATCGAAAGTCCACTTGAAGCTTTTGGTGGAGTTGAGAGTTTACCTTCTTTTTTCCGAGAAAGCCACGTTTTAAATCCCCAAAAAATGACGAATAAGAAGGAAAGACAAACAGATAAGTTAATCAATTTATTTGGCCAGCCAAATAAATGACCTTCATGTAATGGAATACCCCATGTAAACCATTTTGCTAAAATACCGTAGTCCTGATAGCTCACTTTTGAAATCAAATTTCCACTATATTGATCGAAATAGGTTGTCATTTCCTCATACGGGCTAACGTCTAATCCTGTTATACCAGTGTTACTCCCCTTAGAAACTGTGTATACACCTTCTTCAGTCGATGAATAAATAATTGAATAAGGTTTGGAAATATGAGCTTCCTCAACCTTGGTCATCAATTGTTCGACACTTATACTACTACCATATGACATACTTGTCATATCAGACATATTACCATGATGTGCATGAGTATCGTCTGAAGTTGGTGCCTCATTTTTACGAGTAGCCCATGGGATTTCGCTCATATCCGAAGTTGGAGGCTGTTGTTTTAAAGTTGGATTCCCAATAGAAGGATGATCTTGAGCTACTGAATATATAAAATTACCCATAAATGCCGACCAAGGTAATCCGGTAAAAATAACGATAATCATGGGAATCGTTATAATTGTACCTACTAAAGCATGCAAATTTTTATTTTTTTGTCGCTTCGTTGGATTCAGTACTTTCTTCAATGCCCTTCCCTTAAAGGTCATGTAAAGACCAGTAAACAGTAAGAAGATTGCCCAACAAGCAGCTAATTCAACTAAGTAATTTACAACAGTTCCACCTACAAAAAGAGAACTATGTATTTCTCTCATAACATTTGAAAATGTTTGTTTCGCAGTTTGACTACCGATTATTTCATAATTATCATCTAAGAAAACATATTTTTGGTCGCCATCTTCATTTGTCATCGTTAAGCGTGTATTATACGGATCATCTAATAAAATTACTTTTGAGACAGAATAGCCTTTGTATTGTTCTATTGCTTTCTCAATGCCTTCATCAATCGTTAATTGTTCTGTTTTTTCACTTTGCCCAAAGAATAAATCATCGTAAGCTTTATTTTCTACATCTGTATAAAATAAATATCCAATACCACTTAGTGTTAATGTAATCAATAGTGGGGCGATAAATAATGCAGCGTAGAAATGCCATTTCCATAAACGGTTATAATTGCCTTTTTTCACGTCAAAACCTCCATCAAGACTTAGTATGTTTTTTGTCTACTTTTTCTGCTGCTATTCACCTCTTACTGTTTTAAATGGCAGCAGTCTTTGCCATGCATTTCAATTTTTATAGCTTGAATTGCTTTTTTAAAACTATAAATTTGCCCACCAAATCCTAACTGGAATTGTTTCGCTTGTTTAATAGATTCAAAGGCAATAACTTGTGGTTGACAACAATTCAAGTTAATATCTGCATTTATAAGAAAGGTCGCCAACTTAGCACTTATCGTTGTATCTTTCAAAAAATCATGACAAATAATATGTGAGATGTCATTTTCTATTTCCTGAAAACGAAGAAGCCCACAATGAGGACAACATGCGTGCTCCACGTGTTGATTTTTATTTATCAATTGAACCGAAAGTCTCGTGTTTGAATCCTTATAGCAATAAGAACAATGATTAGAAGACATGTAGCTTTGAGCAATTAGAGCAATTCCATTAGATGTTTTAAATACTTTCCGCTGATCAATTAATGGTTTTAAATCTCGGTAAACTGTCATTTCTGAGACTTCTAATCTTTTACTGATATCCGAAACACGCAAGGTTTCTTCTTGTTGTAACCATGTTAAAATTTGTTGTTGTCGATCAATCGGTAACATTTTATCCCACCACTCTTTATTAGATGACGATTATAATCATTCTTTTGATCACTAATAATTATGACTATTTTATTTACGGAATACGGACAAGTGATATTGTGATAAAATATGTGAAATATTGTTGAACTGTAACAATATTGACGATAATTATTTATATCATTCAAATGTGAGAAAAGAATGAAGATTATAAAAATTACTTAAACCGCGTTTGAGGGAAATGTTTTATCTATCTATAAATCACTTGATTTTTGCTCATAAAGTGGCAAAAGAATATCCTTTGAGAATGAGAAGAAAATCATTATTTAAACCAAAACTACATTTTCAAGCTGTTAAACAAATTAATTTAACCTTGAAACAAGGAGAAAGTATAGGTTTAGATGGTGAGAGAGTGGTAGTGGAAAAAGTACACTAGCGAAATTGATTATGAGAATAGACCCATTAACATCTGGACAAATTTTATTAAACGGTCAATCGATTAATGGAGACCAAATGGTGATATAGCGATTTATAAACGAATGCAAATAAGGCTTACAGGATTCATCATCTTCTTTACATCCCAAAATGCGCGTGAAGGAAATCCTGGAAGAACCAATTCGTAATTATTTCGCCAATGAAAAAAATTCGTGAGAAGCAACGTGCTTGAAATTACTGAAGTGGGTGGATCCTGATTCTTCTTTTTTTATCATGATATTCCTATCAATTAAGTGGTGGGCAAAAACAGCGTGTTTGAATAGCAAAAGCCTTAGCTGTTAAGCCGGAAATCATAATATTTGACGAATCAATAGCCAGCTTAGATCAATCATCTCAAACATCCAAAATAAATATGTTAAAACGTATACAAAAAAAGAACAATTATCCTATTTATTTATCACCCATGACTTAAAATCTACTCGAAAATTATGTGATCGTATCGCTGTCATGTATCAAGGAGAACTTGTGGAAACATTTAGTTGGGACTTTCAACAACTAAATCATCCCTATACTCGTTTCTTATTTCAAAATATGGATTAACTATCAATTAGCCATTAAGTTTAATGTGTCGTAGTTTCATTATTTTGATTGCGGAACCTACAGAGGCTAACTTTGTAAAGAATAGCATTATGTTTCATAAGAATTATCAGGGTGTAGAAGAAGGTAACTACTACTGTGAAGTGGAGTATTATCCACGAACTGAACAAGGAAAGTCATTGAGGGTTTATCAAACAAAAGGCGGAAAATAAATTAGGACTACACATTTTAGATATTTCTAATATGTGTAGTCCTTTTAATATCAACTATTAGGCTAATCCACCTAAATATAAAAAAGTGTTTGTTTTTTGAAGGTGATTCATTTATTTTGTTGTATTTTTAATAATTGGTAGATTAATTCTAAAAATATAGCAAACATGGAGGGGAAATTACATGAGTTGGAAAAAAACACTATTGGCTGGAGTGATCAGCTTATCCTTGCTTGGTACAGGGTACGTCGGTCACGACCTAATCACCTCACAAAACGTATCGGCTGAACCCGCATCAGGAAATGCACCAGGGCATTTGAAAAATGTTGAGACTTCCCAGCTTGATGAAATAATCAAAAGAGGATACATTCGGGTAGGAATGACCGGGGACTACAAACCATTTACCTATTTGAACCGAGAAACAAATGAGTATGAAGGATTTGATGTGGACGCAGCCAAAGAGCTTGGCAAAAACCTTGGTGTGGAGGTGAAATTTGTCGCAACCACATGGCCTACGATGATGAAAGATTTGCAAGCGGACAAATTTGATATCGCTGTGGGCGGTGTGACTCGCAATACAGCAAGACAAAAAAGCGCTTATGTATCCCAAGGTTACCTTTCATTCGGTAAGGTGCCTTTGATTCGCAAGGAAGATAAAGACAAATATCTTACCATTGAAGATATCAACAAGCCTTCTATACGCATCGGCGTAAATCCAGGCGGAACAAACGAAGAATTTGTCCGTCAGTATCTAAGCAATGCTAGGGTAACTGTTGTAGAAAACAACCTTGATATCCCTCATCTTGTTGCAGAAGGTACGTATGATGTTATGATCACTGACACAGTAGAAGCAATGCTGTATGCAAAAGCTGATCCCAGATTGTATGCGGCTCAAACTGACAAGCCTTTCACAAACAGTGAAAAAGGTTATATGATTCCTCGAGGTGACTTCATTTATGCAAGCTACTTGGAAATGTGGATGGATGAAATGAAGCTTCAAGGGGAATTTGACGCCCTCTATAAAAAGTGGATGGAATAGTATATAGAGATGCTCCCAAAAAGCTATCCTAAATATTGCTGTATAGGGAAGCATTTATACACTAACAGGTGCTTTACTTCATTACCAGGAGCTGATCAGCAGCTCCTTTTCGTGCGCCCGGCATGGGTGCAATCTATAGGGTGCGAGTCCCGAACCATGAAGGCAGTAGTAATGGTTAGCTTAATGCAAGGGTGTCCATGG
>NZ_JBHXAS010000140.1:0-11054 GCF_042727425.1 Peribacillus sp. NPDC060253 | reverse complement strand
CTATAAATATAATTGATAATGATTTTCATTACTGATTATTTTTTTTTTTACATAACAAGATACTTTTCATTCCATAGGGGGCCTTTATGAAAAGCAAGTTAGTTACGACTTTTTTAGTTTTACTCACAGCTTTTGTCATTTTACCAATAAATAGTTTTGCAGCTAATGCATCCGATGATATGAAAAAGGCAAATGAGATAATTGTAGAAACTATCCAATCTGTGGATAAGGGGGACACAAAGGAAGCCTTTAAGCAATACACAACCTTTACATCTACTTGGATTTTAATTGAAGATGGAGTGAAAAACCAGTCTCAGCCGGCCTATCATGATATTGAAGATAACATGGGTCAAGCTCAGTTCGCTTTTGCTCAGCAGCCTGTGGATAATGAGAAATTAAAAAATGCACTTATTAGATTAAAAGAGACCAACCAAAAGTTTATAGAGGGTAAATATTCTTCTTCATCTAAAAGTGGTAAAAATTCAGGTACCACTGGAAATGTAGCAGAACTTGTGACACTGCTAAATCAGTCTCTTTCAAAGATTAATGATAATGATATCGAAGGCGCAAGAGGGGACATAGAGAAGTTCCGAAAATCATGGTTGAATGTCGAGGGAATTGTCCTTACTCAGTCCTCAAAGATATATGGTAATGCAGAAAGGGATATGGTTGCTAGCTACGCCATGCTATCCTCCAATCACCCAGATGTACCAGGTGCAAAAAAAACGATTGAAGGTATGCGTGATTACCTCTCTCCACTGGTAGCAAAGACAAGTTATACGATGCTTGATGCAACGACCATTCTTCTTCGCGAAGGATTGGAAGGATTGCTTGTAGTGGTGGCTTTGCTTGGATTTTTGAGAAAGGCTGGCCATGAAGCGAAAAGTAAATGGATCTGGTACGGAGTAGGAGCCGGACTTGGAGTAAGCCTTGTACTTGGTGTAATTGTAAACCTATTATTTTCTGCTGGTACATTCGGCAGTAACAATTTTTTGATATCCGGCTGGACAGGGATATTTGCAGCAGTGATGCTTCTATATATGAGTTATTGGCTTCACAGTAAATCAAGTCTTGCTGAATGGCAACGATATATTCGGACACAAAGTACAAAAGCACTTGATACCGGTAGCTTGTTCTCCCTAGCTATTCTTTCGTTCCTGGCTGTTTTCCGTGAAGGAACAGAAACTGTCCTATTCTTTATCGGGATGGCTGCTTCCATTAAGTTAGCAACGCTTTTACTAGGGATTGCCATTGGGCTGATAATCCTTGTAATTGTTTCATACCTCATACTCAAGGTAGGTTTGAAAATTCCAATGCGTCCATTCTTCCTCGTATCAAGCATTTTGATGTTCTACCTATGCATTAAGTTTGCTGGTATGGGGATTCATGGGTTGCAGCTTGCCGGGTTATTACCGGCAACTCAAGCACCCATCCCTAGCATTGACTTTTTCGGTGTATATTCAACCTGGGAAAGTATTATCCCTCAGGTGATCTTACTTATAATTGCTGTTATTGCAGCTCTTTTAAATAAAAGAAAAGATAGTAAAATAAAAGTACATACCGGAGGTAACAAAATTGAAATCTCGTAAATTACTAGTTCCTATCATCGTAATCGCTGCATTAAGCTTAACTGCTTGCGGTACCAATAACGAAAAGAAAGCTGATGAAACCAAGAAAACCGAACAGTCCTCTCCAAAATCTGTTTCCATTAGTGATGGCGCGAAGGATATGAAACAAACGATTGCTGACCTAAATGCACAGCTAAAAGACAAGGATGCTACAAAAGTAAAAGAAAGTGGAGCGAAGCTTGAGGAATCTTGGCAAACATTTGAAGACGACGTGAAAGCTAAAAGCCCGGATCTATATGGTAAGGTCGAAACTCCCCTTCACACAATAGAAGCTGGTGCAACGTCTTCCCCGCTTGATGCGCCAACACTTACAAAAGCGGCAAAAGAGTTAGATAGTGTTTTATTTGAAGTTCAAAATATAAAATAAGAGGTAAATCATTTTATATTAGTTAAACCATAGAACAAAAAGGGATAGAAGCCTATAGGGTCTATCCTTTTTTGTAGGTGGAAATCAGGTCCTGTTCGTTCCATAACGTGATAACCCTGATTGGTAATAGTTGCAAAACCTTTCTTATTGGGCTACAGCAGCCATTCACCTGACATGCAGAGAAACCACATATCAAATTTTTAGACTTGACGAATGGTTTTGACCACGAGCATTAATTAAAACTGGTATCATTTTCTAAAACGATACCGGTTTATCATTAATCCTGATACTTAAAGTGCAGTCCAACCACCGTCAATGACTAATTCTGAACCAGTCATAAAAGCAGATTCATCAGATGCCAAATATAGAACTCCATAAGCAATATCATCTGGCTGACCTAAACGAGGTAATTGAGTAAAGCTTGTAAAATATTGTTTGGATAGTTCGTCGAGGTGCTCTTCAATCATTGGTGTAACTATAATAGCTGGATGAACAGAATTGACGCGGACATTTTCCTTCGAATATTCGACTGCCGCTGCTATTGATAAAGAACGTAATGCACCCTTAGCTGCAGTGTAAGGGCTTGTTCCAGCCATACCTACAATACCGCCGATTGAAGAAATATTAATAACGGATCCCCTGCCAACTTTCTGCATTTTAGGAATTGTACATTTCATTCCTAATACACTGCCTGTTAAGTTGATATCCATTACTTTATTCCACTGCTCCATTGTTATATTCAAGAACATTTTAGGCTCACTAACACCCGCATTATATACAAGGACATCGACTTTTCCAAACGTTTAAATTGCCTTGTTCACAACACCCTTCCATTCTTCTTCAGAAGCGACATTATGTTTAATGGCAATTGCATCTCCACCCTTATCGTTTATTTCATCGACAAGTTGTTGAAGTACAACTTCCTGGACATCGGTTGCCACAACATTAGCGCCTTCTTTGGCAACTAATTTGGCTTCTGCTGCACCTTGCCCCATAGGTGCACCTGTGATATTTGCTACTTTTCCATCTAAACTCCCCATTATATAACACCCTTTCAGTCTTAAATTTCATTTTATACTTTCAAGTCCAATGAACTCCTCATACAATCTATCTACCTTTTTTGATTGATTCTATTAATATAGCAAGAAAATCTACAAGGTTAATCCACCGTCTACTAAAACAGTGGAACCCGTCATATAACTCGCCCCTTCAGAGGCCAAGAATAAAACAACTTTTGCAATTTCTTGGGGTTCTGCATATCTGCCAATCCTCATATTCGGTAGCTCTTCAGGGATAAAACTACCTTCAACAACCCTTGACGAAGAAGTTGAGCGATCCACTCAGCATCCTTGACATCTGTTTTTCGACCAGGGTCTGCTTTCATATGTTGTGCGTTAACAACTAAAAATTCATTTCTTCAGCCTCAATTAAGTTCACGATAGGCTTCCAAAATACATCAAAAGACGCTTTGCACATGCAATAGCTTATTGTTTTTGCCTTCATTTTCAAACGACTATAGCACTAAACTCGCATTTATTTTTCTTTTTAATTTATTTTTAACGTAATTTTCATAGGATGTTCAGGTTCCTTCGATACACTAAGAATACTTGTTTCTGGTCAACTTGATTTTAAATGAGAAACCAAAACCATAAAAGCAAGGAGATGAACAATATGAACTATGAAATATTTCAATGGATTAACGGTTGGTCCGGCCATTTCTCTTATCTAGATAGAGGAATGATATTCATCACAAATAGCGTTCCTTATGTGGTAATCGCACTTATGTTGTTCCTATGGTTTATTGTAAACAAAGAAAAACGAGCGGAAAAACAGTACACAGCTATATACGCTGTTTTTTCTTGCTTACTTGGATTGTTCATAAACGCAATCCTTCACCTTGTCTACTATCATCCACGTCCATTCGTGGCACACCATGTTCATCAGTTAATACCGCATCCTGCTGACTCTTCGTTTGTAAGTGATCACTCGGTATTGGTATTCTCCATAGCATGTACGATGGTGCTACGAAACGATTCGTGGAAGTATCCCGTATTAGTATGGGCTATTATTGTTGGCATTTCGCGTATATTCGTCGGAGTCCATTATCCTGCAGACGTGATTGGTGGCGCCCTTATTTCATATGGGGCAAGCATATTCGTTATGCAGTCTTCCAAAAAATTGGAGCCTTTGGTACAAGTAGTGTTCTACATGTATGACAGATTAACGAAACATATCCCTTTCCTGGCTAAGTACAGCTATAAAGACCTAAGTCAAGAAAGATAAGGATTTTTTCTAATGGAAAATCGGCTGTAATAAGAGTTGAAATCCTATGGTTAATTAATAAACAGACTTTTTCTTAATATGGGGAAATGTTGTATTTTCTATTTTTGACAGGATGTCAATTGTTGTAACAATGACTACTTCCAAAAAGGAGATGAGTTCCATTAAAGAAAACTTAGCATTTTCTGAACAAACTGAAATGGTCCAACCTTCAGGTCGGTAAATGATATGCAAAGGATCACAAGTCACCATATTTTTTGGAATCGTCAAGATTATGGCAACCACTGTGGGAGAAACAGCGCAGACTTCCTTAATGATTAACTTGGATTTGGATGGGAATCCTTATGTAGAGAGAGAAATAAAATTAAGTTGTGGGAAACCACTTTAAAGAAAGGAAATTATATATGCAAGAAAACCAAAATAAAATGAAAATTCCACTTAACAAAGTGCCACAAGTGACGATGTTCTTTTGGATCATCAAAGTTTTGTGTACAACTGTTGGTGAAACATTTGCTGATTTCATCAATTTCAACATTGGACTTGGTTTAACTCTTACTACTATTATTATGGGAGTTGCGTTTTTTATTGCATTGTTTTTTCAATTTAAAGCAAACAAATATGTTCCAGCCATTTACTGGGTAACAGTTGTTCTTATTAGCGTATTTGGAACACTGGTAACGGATAATTTGACAGATAATATGGGTGTACCACTTGAGGTTAGTACAGTTGTATTCTCGGTGCTACTAGGACTGACTTTTCTATTTTGGTATCTTAGTGAAAAAACACTATCGATCCACTCGATTTTTACTAGAAAAAGAGAAGTTTTCTACTGGCTTACGATCCTATTCACCTTTGCACTTGGAACAGCGGTCGGTGATTTATATTCCGAACAACTTGGTTTTGGTTATCTTAATACAGGAATAGGCGTTGTTATTATTATTGCTCTTGTGTTCTTAGCTTATAAATTTTTGAAAATTGACGGAGTATTAGCTTTCTGGATTGCGTATATTTTAACTCGTCCGCTTGGAGCGTCACTTGGAGATTACCTATCTCAACCAAAAGTAAATGGGGGATTAGGCATCGGGACAACCGTTACGAGTGTGATTTTTCTTATCGCTATTTTAGCGATCATCGTTTTCCTTGCCGTTTCAAAAATAGATACAAATGCTAAAAGTGATATAGTGGAAACAAACCAAAGTAAAGCAAATAAGAAACATGTGCTAACACAAACGATTGTTGTACTCGTAATTTTCTTAGTTGTGGGTATAGGTGGTTATAACTGGCGCAGTAATAATATTGCATCACAAGGTGCTGCTGAGCAAGCTACATTAGCAGGTCAATTATATGATTTTGTTAAAATTGAAAATGATATGCTAAACGCTGTAAATAAAAACGACTTTGCTTCAGCAAAAAAAGGCGCTGATAATTTGGAACATCAGTGGGATACACAAGAACCTAAGCTTCGAAAAATTGATAGCTCTACATGGATAAAAATTGATGGAACAATTGACTCTGTGCTAGCAGCGGTTCGTTCTTCAAAACCTGATGTTAATCAAAGCAAAACAGCACTTACTAATTCACTTAGTGTCTTAAAAGGGGCAAATAAATCAACATCAAAATCTAGTGCCTCACAAACTACATTATCTGGACAGTTAAACGATTTTGCAAAAATCGAAAATGATATACTAAACGCTGTAAACAAAAATGACTTTGCTTCAGCAAAAAAAGGGGCAGATGAATTAGAACATCAATGGGACACACAGGAACCTATGCTTCGAAAAATCGATGGCGCTACATGGACGAAAATTGATGGAACAATTGATGTTGTATTAGCAGCAGTTCGTTCATCGAATCCTGATGTAAACAAGTGTAAAACAGCACTTAACAATTCACTTAGTACCATAAACGCAGCAAATAAATAATAATCTTAGGAATCGCCAATCGCGGTTCCTTTTTAAATGGAACTCTTATTAAACTAAAACTGCCCCGTTAGCCATTCATGTAGCGCAAAAATCAGCGCTTCACCACAGAGAATGAAAATTGGTCTCTATGTCGCATTCATGGGAGAATTAATCCTTTTTTGGTCGTCGCGCTAGCCTCTACTTAATTTGCTATAATTGGAGGTTTTTGTTTAACGATTTACCAAACTCAATCAGATCACTCATAAGGCTCAGCCTTTTTTTAAAAAGCGTGTTTACTGGGTCTATTTTGTTGTGTTTTTTTCTAGATTTTGTGCTTTTTTAATTTTCATGGGAGTTACATAAAGAAAGAGCTGCTTTAAAATTACACTCTCTGCTAGTCTACTTTCTCCTGCCGTTAATACCGCCTCTGAAGTAGGATATTCCTTTAACATCAATAAAGAAACCTTCGAATATAGATCCCCAAAAACCTTCCTGTATTCAGGAAACACCTGATCTAAAATGGTGTGAAACTGAAGTTTAGCCTCCACATACATATTCTTTACGATTTCCTGTTTTGACAAATTACGAAGGTCTAAAAGCTGAATTCCTCTAATTTTATGGGGTTCAAAATCCTCCTTGTAATACAGCACACACAACTGGTACGCATCGATTGCGTCCGTTTTTACCTTCCGTAAACTGGTCTTCTTTGCCTGATAAGAAATAATTGGATTTAGTAAGATATATAGAATCCCTTGTTCCTCCAAGTATTGAATAACAGGAGTATAGTAATGTCCTGTAGCTTCTAAAATGACCATAGGCATCTGCCCTGTCACCTCTTCTGTTTCTTTTAGAAATCCTATAAAATAATCTAATTCCTCTCTAGTATGCCTTATTGAAAAGCTCTTTCCATACGGTTTAGATTGATCTAAAAATGCCTGAACTTGGCTCTCTCCCTTTGCCACATCCAGACCAACTACTGGATTCATCGTTTTTCCTCCTCTACTTACTAACCAGTACCCCTAGTCCTCCATGTAGTGTCATAGCTTCGCTTGTTATACGAGATCTACGTCCCAACCAGCCTCAAACATGTTTCTACAAGTAGGGGGCGGACAGTTTAGTTCACAGGATCAAGTCCCACGCACCCGTACGTCCTACCCTGGCTACTGATATAATAGATTCTATTTAAAAAAGGTCAACCAGTAATTTTACTGGTCGACCTTTTAATACGAACGCACCCGTTAGTTTAAGTACGAACCTTCACAATCTCCATTGAGTAAACCCTATTAGAACATAAAACAAAAAAGGACACTAAATATTTTTCTCACTATTTCTTCGGACTGCGACATGATTTCTTTCATTTTTACATTAAATGCGTAAATGCGTAAATAGATGTCCAATGTATAATAAACATCGTAACCCTATTCATTCGACTCAACTAGTAGAAAAGATTTATCATCATAAGACAAAAATAATCTAAAAACCATGCTTTACCCTGCAGCCTATCTGTTCGATCTTTACCATCCTTCATTTTAGCCTTTACGAATCAATCCCAGGTCTTTTTTTCATTCAGTTAGTGAATTAATCATAAAAGATTAAATGCATATCACTGTTAGTCCTTGATTTCGCAAAAAATTCTGCTTCATTTCCTCCATCAACAAAGTTACCAATACCCCGGAAAATACCACATTGGCCTCGATCTAAATATCTTACCCCTACATAATCATTATAACTGTCAGGATCATACTCCCATAATTCAACTTTTAACTTACCAGCTGGACCCACGTAAGAATCCCGACAAATCTTATAATCACCACCAGTAGAGGCAAACTGATCACTTTCAGCACCATTAGAATAAAGAGATTGTTCTCCTAAGTAATCCCAGCCACTTGCAAATGTAGAAGAAGGGAACAACAACGCAGCAACCAATGCCACAGCACTCATTTTAAACATTTTCATGCTCATTCCTCCTCTCCCGTTTTGACTTGAAAAATATTATTCTCCATATAATATGTTGCTTTGAAGAAAAGTTTGATTAAAAATCACTTAGAATACTTTAATCGAAAAGGAATGAAACGGTGCAACTTTTTTCAAAAACGGTACGACTTTGTTTCAAATCTACAATCGGTATGGTAACACAGCTAATATGGCTTTGGATTGGGACAACAAACCAGTTCCTACCCAGATAGGCAATACAACCAACCAGGCGGGCAGGCGCTCACCCCATGTCATGCTAAACGCCAATGCTAACAGGGATACCAACTGCAGCTAGAGCCATTATTACAGCGTTTGCAGTGCGCCAACTTGGGTCGCCCATTTGTTCGGTCGACATGAAGAGACCGAACAAATGGGCGATTTTAATTAACAGATAAGACATTACCGCTATTGCGGCACCATAACCCTAAAGGGAATTTGAAATTATTAAACATATTGCTCTGGAAAATAAAGATTGCTACGCAGTTAACACTTTATATGCACCAAATAAAGTTACGTCAATAAAAAAAACGATTCCAAACTATACAGCTATCCGTTAGGTAAATTATCCTAGAATATGATTCGATTGAAAATCAAATAAAAAACATGTGTATCATACTTAATAAACTTCCATTCTTGAAAAAAGGGCTCTCGAGTTATTCTGAACAGTAATCCGAATAATGGACACTTAAAAAAATGTGCCCTTATTCGGTTTTTCTATGTTCGTTAATTATTCTCTTGTTAATACTAAAGACTGATGGACCAATTGACGTTGGAACTTTATTAACCGTTTCTTTAGGGGGCTAATACTTAATTACTTTATGCCATTTACTGAAAAAGTATTAGACCGCATATAAACATCAGTACAATAAATAAACCATAAAAGTTTCTATTCATTTCACTGTTTCCCCTTATGAATGTATATACCTCACGCATACTATTTTAACACAATTTACCATATACTCCTGTACCATATAACCCAGAAACATTTTGCACAGCTTTTTCTTTATGCAACCGTTTTGTAAATGCATGTCACGGCTCAGTGCCGTCACCCTTCTTCATGTAAGAAGTCTTCATTCCACGTGATGTAGGAGGCAGTGGCCTTTGATTATCGCCTTCTCTTTTCAGATTAGTATCGGAGCTTAAAAATTTGGGTCTTTTTTTAAACGCCCACATTGGTCTCCTGAAAAATGTATCCCCTAGTCCTTCCGGATTAAGTGGAGCAAATGGTGACATATAAGGAACTCCGAATGAACGCAGGCTACATAAATGAACTAGGATAACAAAAAAGATTAAATTCATACCATAAAAACCCATTGTACCTGCGCAAATGATAAATACGAACCGCAGCAAGCGAGCAGCAGTTGCCATGGTATAGGAAGGGGTCGCAAAACTTGCAATGGCCGTGATCGATACGATGATGACCATTGCCGGTGATACAATTCCAGCCTGAACTGCCGCCTGCCCAATCACCAGAGCACCAACAATGGACATAGTCGCCCCAATGGCTCTGGGCATCCTAAGGCTTGCTTCTCTTAAAAGTTCAAATGTTATTTCCATGATGAATGCTTCGATAACTGCCGGAAAAGGAACGGAATCCCGTTGTGCTGCAAGAATGACGAGCAGCTTTGTAGGAATCATTTCTTGATGATACGTTGTAGCTGCTACATAGACAGACGGGGCAATTAGCGAAATAAAGAAAATAGAAATACGTAAAAAACGTATAGCTGAGGCTATATCAAAGCGAGCATAGTAGTCCTCGACAGATTGAAAGAACTGAATAAATAACGCAGGCGCCACCAAGACAAAAGGCGTTCCGTTAACAAAAATGGCTACCCTTCCTTCAAGGAGATTGCCAGCGACCTTATCAGGTCTTTCAGTATGATCAAGGGTAGGGAATGGGGTCATGACCTGATCTTCTATCAATTGTTCAATATATCCTGATTCAAGAATACTATCGATATTTATTCCTTTTAAGCGTTCTTTGACCTCTTCGACGATTCCTTTTTTTGCAATCCCATTTATATACATAATGGAAACATCCGTCTTTGTCACAGTGCCTATTTTCATCGACTCTATCCATAAATCCGGACTGTTAATGATGCGGCGTACCAGGGCTATGTTTGTTGCATTCGATTCAGTAAACCCTTCTCTTGACCCACGGACCACCGAATTTGTGCTTGGTTCCTGAACAGAACGCCTTTCTCCTCCTTTTGTACTGGCAACCAGGGCTATGTTTATGCCATCAACAAAAATGACGCTATCCCCTGATAATAATGACAAAAATAATCTTTCCCAATCCGTGACGGTTTCTACACCGCCGAGTGAAACCACGTCTTTAGAGATCACTTCCAGCACTTCATGTGGAAGTAACTTTTCTTTTAGCTGAGGATTTTTCATGATGGATTCAATTAAAAAATCTGTAACACTTGGATTGTCTATAAGACCCTGTACATTCAAAATAGTCACCTTAATCTCAGGGTTTTGACTAGTTTTCAACGTTCGTATAATGATATCCGGGCTGCTTCCTGTTTTTTGCTTCACCATATCCAGATTGGCTGTTATAGAGCTGTCAATATTTCGGGGTGTTTTAATTATAGATTGATCTTTTTCTTTGTCGCCTACCTTTTGCTTCTTGCGTTTCTTCATTTGTCCTTTTTGTTTAAAAAAAGAAACCATAGCACCGGTCCTCTTTCATTCCTATTTCTTTTTATTCTGTCCAAAAAAATTGTTTTTTATGGATAACACCATTCCCAACAATATTATTAGATTCATTATGGAACTAACCTGCCCCTTTAGTTGCATAAGAAGCTTCTATGGCGGCGCTCCTCGCCGCCACCATCTACTACGAAAATCTAAACTCAAAAATAGAGTCTAACCCATTAACCCCTTGACGATAATGGATGA
>NZ_JBHXAS010000139.1:0-11376 GCF_042727425.1 Peribacillus sp. NPDC060253 | reverse complement strand
CTCCTGAATAAGTAACCGTTTGGTTTATTATACAAGAATAGCACTAAAAAAGAGAGTCTTAATAAAGTAATTTTTTTACAGAAGGGCATTTAAATTCAAAAAAAGTGTTGTTTCTAAATGCCTCTAGGTACTCCACTCGTAGCGCTTGAAAGGCGTTATACTTTTCATAATCATTTCCCATAATCCTTAATGATTCAAAATGACCAATGATTTGTTCGTGGAAAATTTGGTTTTACATAATAAAGGAAATATAATGTAGGTAGAGGTGATTTTCATTGAAAAAATGGACAAAAGAAATAGAAATAAACGCTCCAATTGAACAGGTTTGGAAGTTTTTTGATGGTTCTTTAGAAAATATGCAACAAATCATGCCTCAAGTAGTTGAACAAAAGCCCGTTAAAATAACGGAAGAAGTGGTTGGGAGTGTATATCGCCAAAAGTATAGAGAAGGAAAACGAACAGAAGAGTATGATATAGAAACATTGGAATATTTGAATGAAACTAATGAGAAAAAGCTAAAGGTGGGCTTTATACTTGCTAAAATGTTTGAAATTACCGCTTTTTATGAACTGAATAAAATCAATGACAATAAGACTTCCTTTACATATACAGTCACCAGTCGCCCGTTAAAGTGGTATTTGAAGTTACTTTTATTATTTGCTACCGATAAAGTGGTCGTTGAGTTTTTAGAACGTGTCAAAAAGGTAGCTGAAGAAGAAACAAGTAGGTAATGATTTGAATAAACCAGAACAATCTTCCGCAAATGGGGGCAGAGTGTGGAGGAACACAGATAGAAAATGATCCATCTTTTTTCAAGATGGATCATTTTTGATTTGTAGTGTATTAAGCTTTCAAACCTTGGCACCTCTGGTGTCAGGTTTTTTTTGTGGGGAAAAAGGTATCACATGAAAGGTTAACAGGTTCATCTCTTTTTTACCCCTCTTGCTAATTTATTTGAGTAATCATAAAAATTCTAAATTGTTATAACTTTTTTCGGTGAATCACAGAAACGAAGGAGAAACGATTCCATATGTGATAATCCTGATTTCAATTTTGGGATCTTTTAATCTGAAATTTTAGCTATTATACCCATTATAGGGATAAAAATTAAAGATGGGGGAGAAGAAAATGAAAAAAAGTTGATGATTGTAGGTAGTTTATGTGTTTTATTGAGTTAATTTGAATGCTGTATTTGCCGGGACAAATATAAGTAATGATGTAAAGGAAAGTATAGGAAGTATATGGAAATATAGGTGGTTGCCTATGTATTTACTCGAGGAACTTGAAGGTATTGACACCTTTTAAGAGAACCAACATGAAGTAGTGTTTGATGGACTTATAGATCAATTAGGATTAGTTGTTAGCACCCCAATCCTAAGCAAATTCCTCCGAACCGTTTCATTAATGACCAAATATACAAGAAATACAATTTGTGTAACTGTATACATAATTTGTATGTTAATATTTAATTAGAATAGGGAGGGTTTATTTTGAGTAAAACAAAAAAAATATTAAGAGGTAGTTTGGTTGTAATTTTGTCTTTGCTATTATTCTTTAGTAGTTACTCTGTTAATTTTTTTGCCAAAGCTAATGAAATGAAAGAAACCACGAATGATTCATCGGAAGAAAAGAATATGGTTATTATTGCTGATGATGAAATAAGCACAGAAGAAACCATTAATACTGTTGTTGAAGAAAATAATGACCCGGAGTTTGAAGATATTCAAGATAAAGTTGATAATAATGAATTGAACGTTAGTGTTGTTTCCCCCGAAAATAATCAAGATCTTGAGAAATCAAATTCTATTGCAGCTGATGCCGCTGTTGTTGAAGGAAATAAATCATATAAAGATTTTTTGAAAGCTGAATTAGAAGATGGTAAAAGAGTATTTCTTTACGGTGATGTTCAAGCAGAGGAATATAAAGAAATCTTAGATTTAAATAAACTTACTGTTAAAGAAAATGATGGACAGTTAGAATTTGGTTTGAGCGAAGAAGAATTGAATGAAAAAGCAATTGAAAATGGTAAAGAATTCGTTGACGAAAGTGCTGATGCATCTAATGATTCTGAACCTTCAGACGACGAAGCGAATGAAAAAGGTTCTCTTGATGCTGCTGATTCTGAATTTACAAGTCATGTTATAGGGTATACAATAGACAAAAGTCAAGAACTTCAGTTTGTAGATGTTTCTATTAATAATTTTGATGAAAATGGTAATTCAATTCCCAACACAAATGAAATGGTGTTACAAGAGGTTATAAATACTCAGTCAGAGATTATTGATACTGAAAATGAAATTAATCAAGAACAAAATACAACTGATTCTTTTACTTTTATTACTGATAATAAAGTAAAAGCAGAAAGTGTAAGAGTTAAAAATAAATATAGCTTGGTAGAAAAAGGATATCGCCTTGGCCTTTTGGTTGCTAGAATGGATACAGATTGGCACTTGTACAAGCAAAATAGCGAAAAGAGTAAAAAATATGATTATTTCACTTTAAAACCTGTAACTCAAGTCACAAGTTATAAAGGAATATGGGCTAGATCTATTTATACGGATATAGATATACCAGCAGCTTCAGATCAATTAGACGATTGGGGTCCTATGGGAGACAGAGGGACGTCTTCAATTTCCTTGTCACTAGGATATCCATTTTCAGTAGGGATTTCCATGAATTTCGGTGAAAATCTAAAAATTGATGATCGATCTAGTTTGGCATATGATTATGCTAGATGGCAGTTAAATGATGGAGCAACGGATTTAAATAGAAATATAAGTGGAAAAACTTTTAACCCTGCAGCTGGTTGGGCTTCAACAGGAACATATGCTAGAGCTGGATTAACTGTTGTAGGTAAATTTGATAATTATATAACTCTAACTACTAAATCGGATGTAAGTTATGATTATTCAAAAGCCACATACTAAAGAGAGGTAATAAGTTTTCATGAATACAACTTTTAAAATAATTCTTTTAATATTACTGAGCATTTTAATAGTGGTTCAAATATTTATGACGAAAGCAGTATTTGATGTTGTCGACCAACTGACAAATATTTCTCAGACATTACCTGGTATATTGGACCGATAAAGTTTTCAAGAAAACGACACTGCCATTTTAATTGGTAGTGTTTTTTGTTTAGAGGGTAGTCGTAATTGTGAAAAAAAGTAATTTTAATATTATGAAATGTTTTTAAACTTATTTACTATCTTTAGGACTAGTTCTGGGTCTCTCACTAGGAGAAAATGATGTGGCAGGTGCCAAAACAAAAGTGAAAACTTAAAACTGTACTGCATTAAATAAAGATTATAAAGGAGGCGTAGCTCGTTCATCTTCCGTTAAAAATAAAGGAGGAAAAACGAAATACAAGCCCCGTGTTTCAAAGTCACTATATGATGCCAATAAAATAAGCGACCGTGATAAAGACTGATCGCTTGTGAAAGATAAGGATTATTCAAAAGACCCTTCCTAAAGAAGGGTCTCTTTTTTTAAAGATGAAATGTTACTGCAAGCTTGAACGTCGCTTGTTTCGGGTTGTTATTACATTCAGCGATAGCAAAATGTATGGGCTTCTGTTATACCTCAATCTCCATCCCGATGTTCCGTTCTTTCGATTGGCAGTAAACACCTTTTGCCACGGGGAGGTCAAAGTAAGCAGCACCGACTGATTTAAAGAAGGTAATTTCCTCTTCATTTTCCCTGCCTGTTTTGGTCAGCATTACAAGTTCATAAAGCTCCCCATGAATATCATTAAACGACCAATTTCCCTGATTGGCTGCATGAATGAGTTCTCCTGCTTCATCCTTCACGCCCGCCAAATCGTCGACGATAATTTTAGCAGCGCGTGATACCGTGGTATGATCCACTTCTTTCATATGCGGCAAATAAGACCCGACCCCGTTAATGTGTGTGCCCGGCTTTAAATCCAGCCCGTTAAATACAGGCTCGTTCGAGCGGGTTGCACAGCAAATAATATCTGCTTGACGAACAGCTGCTGAAACATCTTCGAAAACTTCAAAAGGAACGGTTACTCCGAATGCCCGCAGCTTTTCACCGAATTTCTCCGCTGTCTCTGGTGTACGATTTACTAATAAAATACGCTCAATGTCCCTTACGGCTAACACACCAATTGCTTGTTCAAATCCCATAGCTCCTGTTCCGATAATCGTGAGTACCCGGGCGTCTTTACGAGCAAGAAAGTCTGTGGCAATGCCGCTCAATGCCCCCGTTCTGAGACGTGTTAAATAGGAGGCATTCAACAATGCTAAATGTTCGCCATTTTCTGCATCTGACAGCAAGATGACTCCTTGGGTTGTTGCCATTCCCCTTGAAGGATTCTTTGGAAAAATGGTAACAACTTTGACCGCCGAAACTTCTTCTGATAAATCAGCGCTTGGCATGTAAAGTGCTGATGCCTCGTGTTGAGGGAAAGCAAGAACTGTGCGATGAGGGTTGTCTATTCTTCTAGCACCATGTGCACGTAATACGGCCTTTACATCCGAAATTGCGTCCTTCATTTCATATGATTGTTGAATTTCCTTCTCACTTATAATTAACATTCAATTGTCCTCCTTGAAGTAAGAGAACCATAGATTACATGGCTCTATTATTATGCGTTTCGTCTAATTTCTGATTGCTACGATCCTTAACTGCCCAAATAGCTGTTAGTGACAGGAGAGATGCAAAAATAATATAAATGGCGACAGGAACATAGGAGTTATTAAACCTATTAAGTAAAGCCGTTGCAACGAGCGGCGCTGTTCCTCCTGCCAGAGCTGCTCCGATTTGATATCCAAGCGTAATGCCGGTATAACGGATCCTTGCATCGAAAATTTCCGAGAACATCGTTCCAAGAACAGCTGTGATGGGAGCCCAAATAACCCCTAAGCCTATCACTGTTGCAATGATTAAGAGCAGTACCGATTTTTGCTGCAACAGCCAGAAGTATGGGAATGCAAACAGTGCCATCCCAATCGTTCCGCCTATAAACAGCTTTTTGCGGCCAATTGTATCAGATAAATTCCCCATGATTGGTATTAAAATTGTCGTTATAATGGTTGCAATCATGACTGCAGCTAATGTAGCTGTCCGTGAGAAACCGAGATTTGAAGTAGCATATGATACGACAAATGTGCTAAAAATATAAAATGGCGCTGTTTCTACCACTTTGGCTCCCACGGCTATAAGCACTTCACGCCAATAATTCTTAAGAGTTTCTACAATCGGTAGCTTTGGAACTTCTCCGGATTCCTTTACTTTTTTGAAAGACGGTGTTTCATCAATTCCTTTACGAATCCATAGGCCAAAAAATACAAGCAAAGCACTAAAAATGAATGGTAAACGCCATCCCCAAGTCATGAATGCGCTTTCAGGAAGCAGTGTCATAATAGATAAAGCAATGGTTCCAAGCAGCATTCCTATCGTAACACCCATCTGAGGAATGGCTCCGAACAAGCCCCGTTTTTCAGCGGGAGCATATTCAACGGCCAATAAAAGCGCGCCTCCCCATTCACCGCCAATTCCTAGACCTTGAACTAAGCGCAACGTGATTAATAAAATCGGCGCCCAAATACCAACGGCTTGATAGGTAGGAAGAAGCCCCATCCCAAATGTTGCGACCCCCATTAAACTAAGTGTTATGACAAGTGTTTTCTTTCTCCCAATACGATCACCAATATGGCTAAAGATCACTCCGCCAAATGGGCGGATGAAGAATGCTAACGCAAAGGATGCATAGGAAAGCAACAGCCCTATTGTCGGATCCTCATTCACGAAGAATAGCTGGTTAAACACGAGTGCTGCAACGGTCCCATATAAAAAATAGTCAAACCACTCAATCGAACTTCCGACTAAACTCGCGATTAATATTCGCCGCATTTGCTTCTTTTCCATCTTAAGTCACCCTTTCAAAATTGAAGTATCACTTCAATTTATTATTTCCTTCATTCTAAATAATTAGAAATTTTCTGTCAATATTTTTTTGATAAGTTATTAATGACGGAACATTCATCAAAATTTGTCATGTATAATGAAGCTAGATACTATGTAAAAAAAAGGGGGCATCTGTATGCCTTTTGATTCAATCGGGAAAAAACTGAAATTATTGAGGAAAGAGCGAAAACTAACATTAAAGAGTCTGGCTGAACAAACAGGCGTTTCGATCAGCTTTTTATCACAAGTAGAACGGGGAAAATCAAGCGTCACATTAGAGTCATTAAAAAAAATCGCTGATACATTAGATGTCAACCCAAGTTTCTTTTTTTCTGAGGACCGATCCCAAGAAAATTCAGATTCGAATCATGAACAATTTCATTATCAGAATTTATCCAGCGGCATTCGTGATGCTGTTTTTTCGCCTATTCTTGTCACTTTAAAGCCAGGGGAAAATAAAGGAAGCGCTTTTTCTCATAGCGGTCATGAATTTTTATTCATTATCGAAGGGAAGTTAACAGTGGAAATAGAGGGAGAAAGTTTAGAACTCCATGAACAGCAGTCGTTCATGTTCGATGCTAGAAAAGCCCATTACTGGTTTAACTACTCAGATCAAATTGTCCGGTTTTTGGTGGTGTCGTCGAAATAACGTCACGGTGTTCTGGAATGAAAGTATGTTCAGTTAACGAAAAATGTTGTACAAAAGGATAGATGTAAACAGGTATTCCTCACTGTTCATCTATCCCTTCTTTTTACCTTATTGACATTAAATCAAATCATTAAAGTAATCGTAAAATATTGGTTTGTGAGGTAATTTAGAAAAAATGGCGATATGAAACAAGCTAGTGTGATGCAATCGATTAAGGTAAATTAACGATCCATTGTTTCGTTTTTCTGTTCGATGCCAAATAACCAACGGAGTGACTGAATGAAGTAGTTAGTAAAGAATAGGTCATCATGAGTTCCTTCTGGATCTGACGCAAATAATAGATTAGATTTCAAATAGCCTTCCTTGATAAATTCAAGGTGGGCCTTCTTTGTGTAGTCAACCATATGCTTTTGTACCGTTTCTTTATAAATTCCCTCTAATTCCCCAACATATAAATAAAGCTGATGATCTTGACGATTCACAGTTGGTTTGATATAGATATTTCCTTGTCGTTCAATCTTTTCCCCTTGAAGATAGCGAAGAACATCCTCGTACCAAAAGGAAGCAGATAATGAGATATATTGATGGAATACCTCTGGATAATAATGGGAGGCGAAAATGGAAATAAGTCCTCCTAATGAGCAGCCGGAAATAGCTGTATGTGAAGGCTCAGGATTCGTAGCATAATGGGCATCTATATATGGCTTTATTTCGGTTACAACAGTATGTAAATAATCCTGCGCTTGTCCTTCAAAGGTGAAAACATGGGGTGCAAGTGATGGTGCTTCCCACGGTGTATAGTCATTGTTGCGATCAATCGGGTCAATTCCAATAACGATAAGTGAGTTTGCAGTTTGCATGGCCGTTTCTCCACCATCATGCATATAGATCGTTCGGTATTTCTTGGTTTGATCGTAACTAGAGGGTAAGATGACACATACCTCATAGTTGGCAATTTTCTCATCAAGGTATTGAATCATGTATTTGCCTCCACATTCTTTAGAATATTTGTATTTAGAAGAGTAGAAAAAAAGTATTGATAATGATAACCATTATCAATTATGATTATAATACACTCGCTATTATTTTGAAAGGAATCATCCGATTAATAGATAATCACTCATATCTAAGAATGGTATATAAAAAGCCAATAGAATGAGGGAGCTTATTAGAGTTGGAAGTCTTTAACTGTTAATTTGTGTCTTTGCATTAGGTCCTCATTAGTTGATAAAATGATTTATCAGCTGTGTTTCTTTGATGAAACTATAATGAGGAGCGGTATGCTTATCTTTCAACAGTAGAAAGTGGGATTTTATGATTAACCTGCATCAAGTGAGTAAAAAATTTTCACAGTTTCAGGCCATTAAGTCTGTTACTTTAACAATACCTAAAGGTGAAATTCATGGAATAATCGGAGCAAGTGGAGCAGGGAAATCAACGTTGCTGCGGCTAATGAATTTGTTGGAGACCCCAGATGCGGGCGAAGTGGAGGTAAACGGCCAAAGACTGACAACATTGAACAATAAAGCACTCCGAGGGGCACGGAAGTCGATTGGCATGATTTTTCAGCATTTTAATCTTGTGGCAAATAAAACGGTTTATGACAATGTGGCAGCCTCTTTAGAGCTGGCAAATTACCCAAAGAAAGAACGTCGGAGCCGTGTTGTAGAGTGTCTTCAATTTGTCGGATTGGAGAAGGAAATGGAGAGATATCCTGCACAATTAAGCGGGGGACAAAAGCAGCGTGTTGCCATTGCAAGGGCATTGGCAAATAACCCGCAAGTGTTGTTATGTGATGAACCAACCTCTTCTCTTGATCCAAATACAACGGCTGAAATATTAGACGTGCTAGGGAATATAAACAAACGCTTCGGTGTGACGATTGTGATTGTTAGTCATGAGCTGGATGTCATTAAAAGTATATGCAATCGTGTAACGGTCATGGCAGATGGAGAGATTTATGACACTGTCATAATTGAACCAAATGGGATTCAAAAAAGGGATAATCGTCCAGAATACTTCATCGAACAATTAGCAGAGAATGGTGGGCTAGGTCATGCCTGAGATTTTAGTTCAATATGAGGCAGAAATTTGGCAGTCAATTGGAGAAACCATTACCATGGTTGGTGTGTCCATTTTTGCTGCGATTTTGATTGGATTGCCTGTCGGGACCTTGCTATTTCTTTGTAGGAAGGGTCATTTGCTTGATAATCCGTGGGCTTTCTCGATTTTAAATTTACTTGTGAATATTATTCGTTCTTTCCCATTTTTGTTATTGGTTGTTTTTTTAATCCCGTTTACAAGACTCATAATCGGCACAGCCATTGGGACAGCATCTGCTTGCGTTCCATTAGCGATCATTGCCATTGCCCATTATTCGCGGTTGGTCGAGCAATCTTTATTGGATGTGTCAAAGGGTGTGATCGAGGCAGCCATTTCCATGGGGGCTTCTGTAAAGGATGTCATCTTTAAATTTCTTTACGTGGAGGCTCGTTCAGGGCTTGTCCTCGGACTAACAACATCGATTATCAGCTTTATTTCCTATTCAACGATCATGGGAGTGGTCGGAGGCGGCGGTATCGGCGATTTTGCCATCAGGTATGGCTATCAGCAGTTTAAAACAGAGCTAATGATTTATATGATTATCATTATGATTATTCTAGTACAGCTTATCCAATTTATTGGAACAGCTGTAGCCAGAATGATTGATAAAAGATAAATAATGGAGGGAAACATCATGAAAAAAATACTCTTTCTCATGACAGCAATTATGCTACTTTTAGTAGGATGTGGAAAGGCGAATGAAGTAAAAGAGAAAGAAAATGCGCAGAATCAGGAGAAGGAAGAGGTAACATTGAAAGTGGCCTCACTCATTCCTCCGATGACGGAAATTCTTGAGCTTGTTAAACCAAAGCTAGCAGAGGAGGGCATTAACCTGGAAATGGTTGTATTAAGTGATAATGTGCAGCCTAACACCGCACTAGCGGCAGGAGAAGTGGATGTGAACTTCTTCCAACACGTTCCATATATGGAGGAATTCAATCGAAACAAAAATGCCGAGCTTGTACCAGTGAAACCCATTTATTTTGCCAATTATGGGGTGTATTCCAAAGAATACGATTCAATGGATCAATTGCCAGAGGGTGCCGTTATTGCCATTGCAAATGATGTGTCGAATATCGATCGTTCATTGGCATTGCTAGCACAGCATAAAGTTATCACTTTAAAGGAAAAAAAAGGTCCATATTATACAATGTCTGATATTACGGAGAACCCTAAAAACTACAAGTTTAAAGAAGTGGATTTATTAATGCTTGCGAGAACGTATGATGAAGCAGATGCGATAGTGATAACACCTGCTTACGCTGCACCGCTTGGATTGACACCAAAAAATGACGCTCTTCTCACAGAAGGTGTTGAAAATGACTTTGCGATTACATTAGTAGCACGCAAGGATAACGTGGATTCTGAGCCGGTCCAAAAGTTGGCCAAGGCTATGACAAGCCCAGAGGTACGCAAATTTTTAGAAGAGAAATATAGTGAAACGGCCATACCGGCATTTTAATTTTGATACAAAGAAAGGGCTATTCCTCAGGAATAGCCCTTTTTTACGTGTTGGTTTAACTTTGTGATCACTCATCGTCTATCTACTATTAAAAATACTGTCCAGCTTGCCAATTTTGTGGCTGCTGGACAGCCCATCTTTGTCATAAAGCCACTTACTAACAGTAAAATTGATTTTCAAAAACAAATGTTTAATGATCCCTTCATGGGTATGAGCCAATTATATGTAAATATATTAATCTTTTAAACCCTTGGTATTTTTAGTGTCAGGGGTTTTTAATTTGTGGGGAAAAGGTATCACAAAGAGGTGGTTCACAGCTTTGTTACCTATCTAATATGTGAGTGGACGGAAAGAAGGGAAATATTCCATATGTGGAAATCCTGAATTCATTTTTGGGATCAATCAATCCTAATTTTTTGTTAATGTTCCATTATAGGAAAAAACAAAAAAGGAGAAGAAAATGAAAAAACGAGCTAGAGCCTGTACTAAAGCTTATATTACTGCTCATTGGGCTCTGGGTCCGTCTAGTATGACTGGTCTTTCTCAAGCAAAAATTATGTTGGATATGTGGAGTGAAGTGACGGCTGATGCTGATTTCAAGAAGTATATTAGTTGCTCAAAGTCAGGTAGAATTAAAGACGAGTTTATATGTCATGCAGCTAATCCTCTTACTATTTATAAAAGTTCTTGGAACTTAGAACCGTGGCGACCTGATAAAACTTTGGCTGGTACTTATATTAATATGTGTAATCCAGAATAAGATATGGTTAGAAGGGGGTATAAGATGCTAATTGAAAGTATGAGTGACTATTTTTATGAGCCATTTTACATACCGATTTTATTGCTGCTGCTTGGATTGTTGTATTTAGGTATTTTAATACATATTTTTACAATAATTAAGTTTAATTTCATAGGCTATGGTTTAATAGGAATATCTATAATAACGTATCTTCTTGTTGGCTTGTATATGACCGGAAAAGGATATTATTCAGATGGACACGCTCCAAATCTATTTCTTTTTGGAAGTATGGGTTTTTTAGAGCTTACTTTATTAACTTATCCTTATATATTTCTTACCTTGGCGGTGGTACTTGGTAAAAAAGGCGAGTAATTCAGGGGAGAAATCAAAGCTTTATCTGGGGTTTAATAGAAAATAAACATCTAGAATTAACCATAAACTGGTCAGAGAAAAATTACTTTAGTTTTGGATTGAGGGTGCTTGTAAGTACTC
>NZ_JBHXAS010000138.1:0-11570 GCF_042727425.1 Peribacillus sp. NPDC060253 | reverse complement strand
CAGATATAAAATTAATTATTGCCTATTCATTAGCTATTAAAAAATAACCTTTTTTAATAACAACTAGTGAACAACTGGCTACCTTAAACAACTGCTGTCAATTTTTGATAGTAATGTTTGGGGTAGCCATTTTTGTCGTGATAATGTAAATGCATAATGAAATTTTGGGGGTGTACCGTTGAAAATCATTGATTTAACATTGGAACTTTACGATGGTCTGGTTACAAATAATGATTTATCTGCAATTGGGATTAAAGATGAACCCCTTGAACATAAGGGAAAATATTCACATCCTAAAGGATTCCGATCTAAGTTGATTTCTTTTTCTGACCATAGTGGGACACATGTCGATGTGCCATCACATTTCTCTGAAAAAGAGGAGTCGGTTGAAAACATTAATCTGAAAAAAATGTTTGGGGATGCCCTCATACTTGATGTAAGCATGTTGAAAGCGGCACATGAACCTGTTACGAAAGATTTACTCGAAGAGGCGGAACGCAGGCAGGGAGTTTATGTTGAAAAAGACGATATTGTCCTCATCAGAGCCTGGGGGAAATCATGGGGGGAAGAAGGCTTTTTTGAAGCGCAGGCCTTAGATGATAGTGTGGCCCAATGGTTTATTGAAAAGCAAATACATATCGTAGGGGTGGATTTGCCCAATGCCGATTTGTTCCAGGGTTCAGGAAGTGGTATTCATCAAAAATTACTAAACAATGACATATATATCGTTGAAAATCTAGTGAATCTAGAAAAATTGCCTAAGCATTCTCGCTTTCTTTTTTTCGGGATCCCGTTAAAACTAAAAAATGCAACAGCCTCACCTATTAGAGCACTATCGATACTTGACTCTCAATTAATTTAAAGAGGTGCATACGAATGAGCGAAGGATTAACGTATTTCAAAGAAGTGTATGATGTGGTACCAGGCTGGGTGCAAAAAATGCACGATTATAGCCCCAATGCACTTGACCACTATACCAACTTACGCAGTAACATTATGGAAGAGGGAGCCTTAACGAAGAAGGAGAAAGATATATTACTAGTAGGCATGAATGCTGCGAGGTTGTATGAGCGCAGCATGGTTTATCATACAAAAGGGGCAATGGATGGTGGAGCAACGTTACCGGAACTTGTGGAGTACCTAATTGTTCCATATTTATATAATGGAACTGAGGCATTAAAAATGGGAATAAAGTCTTTGGAATATGCCCTTTCACTTAAAGGCATTCCATATCCCGAAGTAAGTGGTAATCAAGAGACAGCAGAAGAAATCCTGCTTTATATGATGGAGCTATTAGGTGATGAGGAGACGGAATACGTATCGAATGTTTTGAGTCTGGTTAGATCTGGAGACCAAAACTCCCTCAAAAATTATATATTGAGTGATTCAGTTGTTTCAAAAAAGCTAAAACATATCCTGATGACAGGGATTTTCATTACAGAATTAAAAGGGAAACAAGTAGAAGAATGGATGGAAGCGGCAAGAGAAAATGGAGCATCCGAAGAACAATTAGCGGATGTGGGATTTATTTGCTTATTGACTGCTGGAATCCCTGCTTGGTTTGAAGCTAGTGATTCATTAATTGAAAAAAAGTAACAGGATTGGTGGAGAAAAACATGACGAAAGTACATCAAGATATAGAAGCAGCTTTATCTTGTGTGAAGAATGGTCACACCTTAATGGTGGGTGGGTTTGGCTTGATTGGTGCCCCTCTTACATTAATTGATGGGTTGACCAAAAAGGATGTAGCAGGATTAACAGTCATCAGTAACAACTTAGGCGAAAAAGGGAAAGGATTGGGTATTCTCCTAAGCCAAAAGAAAATAAAAAAAGCAATCGGTTCGTATTTTACAAGCAATCGTGAAGTGGGCGAATTTTATCAAAGAGGTGACATTGACTTAGAGCTATTACCACAGGGGACATTAGCAGAATCCATGCGTGCTGGTGGTGCCGGCATAGGCGGTTATTATACGAAAACGAGTGTCGGGACCGATTTAGCAAAAGGCAAAGAAGAAAGGGAAATAAATGGGGTTACATATATTTTTGAACCTGCCATAAGAGCAAATGTAGCTTTGATCAGGGCCTGGAAGGCAGATACGCTTGGTAATCTTGTTTATTATAAAACGGCTCGAAATTTTAATCCGGTTATGGCAACAGCCGCGGATGTCGTAATTGTAGAAGTGGATGAAATTGTTGAACCTGGTGAACTCCCGCCAGAGGAGATTGTAACACCGCATCTATTCGTCGATGGAATTATTAAAGCAACGAAAATCCTGACGAAGGAAGGTGTCATAGATTATGAGTGATAAAGAACAAATGCAAAATTTGATAGCTAGACGAGCGGCAAAAGAATTGGCGGGTCCAAGTATAGTGAACCTTGGAATAGGTATTCCTACCTTGGTTTCAAAATATATTGATGACGAAAATGTTTTTTTTCATACGGAAAATGGATTATTGGGAGTTGCTGATGTAGAGGAGGATAAAATCGATCCCAATTTAGTTAATGCAGGCAAGTTGCCAGTAGGGGAATCGATTGGTGCATCATTCTTTAATAGTGCAGAATCGTTTGCCATGATCCGTGGAGGACACATTGATGTTGCTATCTTGGGTGTTTTGCAGGTAGGTCAGAACGGGGAAATTGCAAATTGGGCCGTACCTGGGAAAAATATCATGGGTGTTGGAGGAGCGATGGACCTGTTAGTGGGTGCCAAAAAAGTGATTGTGACAATGACACATACAAATAAGGAAGGGATAAGTAAGATTTTAAGAGAATGCACCTATCCCATTACATCAACTAGAAGTGTTGACATGATTATCACGGAGTTAGCTGTCTTTGAAGTTGTTGAAAAACAGTTGAAACTAATTGAATTAATGCCAGGTGTAAGTATCGAAGAAGTAAGAGCAAAAACAGAAGCGGATTTTATCTATTAAATTTTAAAAGGTGGATTAAATGAAAATACGTTCAGTTGATGTATACATTATTGATTTACCCACAATTCGTCCTCATCAGCTTGCCATGCATACGATTGTGGAACAAACAATCATACTTGCACGTGTCATGGATGAAGAGGGAGCGGAAGGATGGGCAGAAGTTGCAACAATAGGTGGTGCTTCATATGGTGAGGGAACTCCTGAGGCGATAAAAGTGAATATTGATAAATATATTACACCCCTTATTATTGGGAAAAATCCAGTCCATTATGACAAAATCATGCATGAAGTTTCTTTACATGTTAGAGGAAATAACTTCGCAAAGGCTGTTGTTGAATCGGCAATGATAGATTTAGTGGCTAGAAGGAGAAACATCCCTGCCTATGAATTATTCGGAGGGCAGATTCATAAATCATTACCGGTAGCTTGGACATTAGCAAGTGGAGATACGTATAAAGATATCGAAGAAGCGAAAGAATCCTTACACCAAAAACGTCATAATATCTTTAAATTGAAAATTGGCAAAGGTAATCCATATAAAAATGTGGAGCATGTATTGAAAATTATGGAAGCCGTAGGTGATCAAGCACGCATTACGGTTGATGTTAATCAAGCATGGGATGAAACAACGGCTACGTATTGCATTGAAGCTTTACAGGAAGGTGGGGTCTCCATGGTCGAACAACCGCTGCCAGCATGGGATAATGAAGGGATGTCAAGATTGACCGATCGTTTTAAGGTTCCGATCATGGCTGATGAATCCCTAAATACGGTTCAAGATTCTTTCCAAATAGCCAAACATAGAGCAGGTAATTCATTTGCTTTGAAAGTATGTAAGCATGGTGGAATGACTCAAACGAAAAAAGTGGCTGCAATTGCTGAAGGTGTTGGTTTTGGTTTGTATGGTGGAACGATGATTGAATCCTCATTAGGAACAGCTATTTGTGCACAACTTTATTCAACCATTCCCAAGTTTGAATTCGGTACTGAATTATTTGGACCGTTACTATTCAAAGATAATATAACGGTAAACCAAATTGAATATGAGAATTTTGAAATAATCATTCCGGATGGACCAGGATTTGGTATGGAAATAGATAAAGAAAAAGTAAAACATTTTTCAAGAGCGTTATTTGTAATATAAACTAGGAAGGGGGAATATGGAACCCTAACTAGTTAATGCAAGTTATCTTGAGAGGATGTAGTTTTATGGGACAACCAACACTATTAATTACGGCGTATGCAAAGGCACCACAGAATACGAGTATGTACGAAAATTATAAATACGCTGGTATGGTACTTGAAATCCATAAAGAAAGTCACATTATTATTAATGCAGAATTCACTTTTTTAACAACTTTGGCACAGGACTTTTTTAAGAGAATGATAGTTGGATTCAATTTTAGTAAAGATATTGATCCGTTAATAGAAAATATAAAAACCGACTTTTTAGCGCCATCACAGCAGTCAGTGATTGTTGCTTTAAAAATAGCACATCAAAGATATAAAGATAGTTTAGAAGTAAATAATGCTAATACTCGGGGGAAAGAAAATTGACCAATGTAGTTATTATTGACTCGGTTCGCACCGCCATTGGAAAATTAGGGGGATCATTAGAAAATGTTCCTGCTGATTTTCTAGCAGCAACTGTCCTTGATGAAGTTGTAAAGAGAGCGGATATTCCAAAAGAGATTATTGATGAAGTAATAATGGGCCAAGCGAAACAAAGTTCTGACGCATCAAATTTAGCGAGAATTGCTTCACTCCGTGCAGGTTTTCCGGTGGAAGTACCAGGTTATACTGTTCATCGACAATGTGGGTCTGGTATTCAAGCAATAAATTCAGCTAGTCAACAAATTCAAAGTGGTTTAGGAAAGATACTCATTGCAGGTGGAGCAGAATCAATGAGTACAGCTCCGTATTATATGAGAAATATTCGGTTTGGATTGAAATCAGGTAATGGGCAGTTATTAGACCCAAATACTGAAAGTCAGCCAGGTTCACAACCTATTGAAGACTACGGAATGTTAACAATGGGAATGACAGCAGAAAATTTAGTGGAAAAGTATTCTATTTCAAGAAAGGAACAGGACGAATTTGCCTTAAGAAGTCAAGAAAATGCAAGACGGGCTATTACTAATGAAATATTTTCGAAGGAAATCGTTCCCTATCAACTTAAAACGAAAAAGGGTGTAACCGAGTTTAAATTGGATGAGCATCCAAGGGAAACCAGTCTAGAAAAATTAGCTCAGTTAAAACCAGTTTTCAAAAAAAATGGAACGGTAACTGCTGGAAATAGCAGTGGAAGAAATGATGGTGCATCTGCTCTCTTACTTATGTCAGAGGATGAAGCCATGAGACTTGGGAAAGAACCAAAAGCAAAAATAGTAGCACAAGCAGCTGCAGGTGTATCACCGAATTTCATGGGGATAGGACCAGTGAACTCTACCTTGAAAGCGCTTCAAATGTCAGGCTTGAAATTGGATGATATTGATTTGATCGAATTGAACGAAGCCTTTTCTGCTCAAGCTTTGGCAGTAATTAAAGAATTGAAGCTTGATATGAATAAGGTGAATCCTAACGGTGGTGCTATTGCGATGGGGCATCCAATTGGTGCCACAGGTGCGATTTTAGCAACGAAAGCGATACACGAGTTAGAACGAACGGGAAAAAGATATGGGCTCATCACTTTATGCATCGCAGGTGGGCTAGGAATCACAACAATCATTCAAAATACTCAGATATAAACTAACATTAATATAAAAACTTATAAAAATTGGAGGAAGTATATATGAAGAATCAAAAAGTAATCGATGTTTATAATGGATTGGTAGTTAAATTTAAGGAATTAGTTAGTGAATATGAAATTGATCATAATGAATATCAAGCTCTTGTTGATTGGATGGATCAATTAGGCAGGTCAGGGGAAATTCCGTTGTTTATGGATGTTTTCTTTGAAACTCATGCACTTCAAGAAATGTATAAAAGCGTCAAAGGAACTGAACCAACTATTCTAGGGCCTTATTACATTGAAAATACGCCAGTCGTTCAAAATCCAGGAGTATTGCCACAACGTGAAAATGAACCAGGTGACTCCCTTTACTTTTCAGGATCTGTGAAAGATGTAAATGGAAATCCGTTGGCAAATACAAAAATCGATATGTGGCAGGCAGATGCAAATGGTGAATACTCATACTTCGCTGAAGGTATTCCAGATAATAATTTACGTGGTGTTTTTTATACAGATGCGAATGGTAATTTTGAAATTAAAACGGTTGTACCGGGTAATTATTCAATTCCAACAGATGGACCTTCTGGTCAGTTCTTAAAGTGGATTGATCACCATTCATATCGTCCAGCACATTTGCACCTGTTATTCCAACCGGAAAATGGTGATAGATTAGTAACACAAATTTATTTTGAAGGCGATAAATATTTAGAAAATGATGTTGCACAAGGTGTTCGCGGAAGCTTAATTACGAAGTTAGATAAACATTCCGGTGCAGAAAAAGGAGTGAAAAATGCTTATTTTACGGCTCATTTAGATTTTGAACTTAGATTACAAGACAAACCTGTTTTCAATAAAGCTATCGTGAACAACTAATCAATCGTAAGAATAGGCAGGCAAAGAATCTCGAAAAAAAGGTTAGTAAATATACCTATGAATCCAACGAAAGTGCCTAAGTGGGTACTGAAAATGAAAGAAGTTTGCTAATGAAACAACTCCACTCTTCACTATCTGATTTTTCCGATATTTTCCGAGCTCCTATATTGGAACTCGGAAAATACATTGAAAACAGATATTTTTAAAAAGGATGGGAGGCGGAACATGCGTAGTGTAGTTGCAACGGATATTATTGCTGTCAGTGAATTTAACCGCTTTCATTTACTTGTTTTTCTTTGGTGTTTTTATGCCATAGCTTTCGACGGGTATGATATTGCGATGTATGGTGTGGGTTTGCCATGGATGACCGATGAGTGGGATTAAACTATAGGCAGGATTGGCTCAATTCTCGCTCCTACTATAATTGCCTTTCTTCTGTCAACAGGCATGAATCCTAAGGTGGCTTTTGCTACATTTGCCCTACCAAGTATCATCGCAGCGATCGGTTATATTCTGGTACAAGAAAAACATGGATCTTTTGACAGGGTAGTCAAGGAGGATAATGAAGAGGTAGAATCAGAGAAGACTGTAACGATCTAAATAAATGATTCACAATTCTGAATACAATCCCTTGTATGTGTACTTTGCAACAAGGGGAGCTGATATTGCAGGAAATATACAAGCATTTAAATAGTAGAACGATGTACTAACGAGAGCAGTAGGTTAGGGGGAAAAATATTGAGCTCAGAATTAAAGGCAATAATAGAAGATCGCACTTCGGAACTGACAACGGACAGATCAAAAAAAGGAAAAACGAAAACTGTTCGATGGTTTATCTTATTTCTAATTGCTTTAGTCACTTGTATTAATTACATCGACCGTGCCATCATTTCGCTTGCGGCTCCGAATATTCAAGCCGATTTACATATAGATCCGGCTTTGATGGGAATCATATTTTCCGTATTCGGCTGGAGTTATACCTTCACCATGCTATTTAGCGGCTACTTTCTTGATAGATTTGGTCCAAGAAAGGTATATGCGGTTTCCCTCATATTTTGGTCTGTGTTTACATTCTTGGTAGGAACCGCGAAAAGTATATCGTCACTGATTACATATCGAATAGGGCTGGGTGCCTTTGAATCTCCCTCCATACCTACTAATGCCTGGTGTGTATCCGAGTGGTTTCCGAAAAAAGAACGGGCTACTGCAGTCGGGATTTATACGGGAACCCAATATATAGGGTTGGCCTTCCTGACTCCAGTTTTTACTTGGATTATCATATCCTTTGGGTGGAATTACCTTTTTTATATCGCTGGAATTATAGGGATTCTAATTGGATTGGTTTGGTATGGATTCTATCGCAACCCTAGGGAACATAAGCGTATTTCCCAAGAGGAGCTAGATTATATCAGAGAAGGCGGAGGAATGATCGGTACCGAAGAGCAGCATCCTTTTTCTTGGAAACGAATTGGTCAACTGCTAAAACACCGTCAAATTTGGGGAATGTTCATCGGACAATTTTCCATTCAAACTACTTTGTTTTTCTTTATGACTTGGTTTCCCTCCTATTTGATTGATGAAAAGGGAATGACGATGTTAAAGACCGGAATTTATGCAAGTATCCCATACATTGTAGCGATACTGGGAACTCTTATTGGCGGCCGATGTTCCGATTGGATGATAATACGCGGGTTATCAACCGGAATGGCACGTAAACTGCCCATTATTATCGGATTGTTACTTTCTTGTTTGATCCTCGGGGGGAATTATACGAATTCACCAAACATAGTCATCACCTTTATGGCAATAGCATTCTTCGGACAGGGGATGGCCTCAACTGTCACCGGTGCCCTTTTAGCTGATATTGCCCCGAAAGGCATGGTAGGCCTAACGGGTTCCTCACTATATTTTGTAGCCAACATTGGCGGGGCATTATCTCCGTTAATCGTCGGTTTAATCATTAATATGACACATTCTTATGCAGCAGCGCTAACCTTCATATCCGTAGTGGCCCTGATTGGCGCTTTTGCGTATATCTTCCTACTCGGAAAAGTCCAGCGCATAGAAATCACGGAATGAAAAAATAAAAGGAGAAAGGCGGAATTACATTGAAACTGAGTTTATGTACTACAGGATTTAAAGAATGGGATATAGAGGAAATAATAAATTGGCTGCTTCCATTGCAAGCGGATGTTAAAGGACTTGAATTATGGAATAAACATATCGAACGTTTTCAGGAGAAGCACGGACCACTGGACAAATTAGTCCAATTACTTGAAAACAATGATTTACAAATACCTTCCATTAGTGGATATACGACTTTTTCAAAACTCTGGAACCAAGAAGAACATCAAAACGAAATCAATCAAGCAAGAAAATTGTTGGATATGGCTCATCAATTAAACTGCCCATTAATACGGACGTTCGCAGGGCATATAGCATCTAGGAATGCCTCACCAGAGCAATGGTCGGAAACGGCTACCGAATTAAATAAATTAGGGCAAATGGCTGATCTCTATGGAGTGGATGTAGCAATAGAAATTCACTATGACTCCTTTGCAGATAACCTCGAAGCCATTCATAAGCTTTTAGAAGATATCAACCATCCACGGATAAAACTGATTTTCGATGGTGCTAACTTATACGTTGATCAATTAAATCCGAAGGAGGTATTGGAATCCATTTTCCCCCATATAAGCCATGTACATTTAAAAAATTATCATTACAATCATAAAGAGCGTTATAAAAACAAACCAGCACCCATTTTTAGTGGAGATGTCGACAATGTGGGCTTACTGGAAGAATTGAGAAAGAGCAATTATGCAGGCTTTGTTTCTTTGGAATATTTTGGTCAGGAAGGAATGCCTAACTTGCTTGCCTCATTGGAACAATGGAAACAACAACTGACATTTTGATTCAATGTATTTTAGGTATCTACTCGTTGGTTAGATAATTACTTGTATTGGTTCCGATTTCTTCAATTAAACAAGAAATTGCCATACGAAGAACAGATAACTTCTTTGTTGTTAGGGTATTGTAGGAAATCAAACTATTCAACAGTAGAAGAGTTAAGAATTGCATAAGATAAGACCTCATTTTGAGGTCTTAATTAGTCATTATCAAGGTCTTTATCAAGGAAGGAAGGCTTCTTTTCTTCTTTGATTCCTAATTTCGCCTTTATCTCTGATAAATCTCTTATTATGGTCTGTGTATTTAACCAAGCTGCAATGGAAGCAAAAATAGCCAAAACTAATACAATTATGATTAAAACATTAACCACCAATATCCCCACCTCAATAAATGTCTGGTTTTTACTAATCTTCCTATAAAACGATAGACGATATTAAAAAATATGTCTAAAACCACAATGTTTTAGAAGGGCTGTTTTCGTATAGATTGTTGTTTTTTCCACATTCTAATTGACCGTTGATATAATCCGTTTTATAGGAGGCGTTTAGTTATGTGGGAAAATGTATACGAAGGTTTCAACGAATTAACTAAGTCACAGCAAATGAGTTTATTTGAGGCATTAAAACAAGTTTTGTTTCCAGAAGAAACTAATAGAAAAGTCAAATCTATTAATAATACTTTGGTCTGAATATTGCACAAAATATTCTTTTTTCAACTTTTAGCCTCCTTCAAGGTCTAATCCTTTTAAACCCTTACTATTACGTTATGCAGCAATTGTCTCCGTTAATGAAAAAGTACTTTATTCTACAATCCGGCTCGTTTGTTTATTAAAATCACTTATATTTTACCATAAAAATGCAAGTGATTTGTTTTTATCCTGAGAGCAACAATCTTTTAGAAAACAGCCTTTAGAATATAGGCTTTCATTTTAAGAGCAAGATATACCAAAAATGAAGTCGAATATATTAGTATAAGAGGGGACACATTTACGAGGTTGATAAGGAGGGTGATTATGCAAAATCATGAGCTGGAACAAGTCATAAAAAATGCAGATAGGGCAATAAATAACGAGGACTTTGATCATTTAATGGATTTCTATTCAGAGGATGCAACTTTAGTTGTCAAACCTGGAACAATCGCAAAAGGCAAAGAAGAAATACGACGGGCATTTGTTTCTATTGCTGATTACTTTAATCATAGTTTAATCGTCAATCAAGAAAAGATGGCAATCATCGAAACGGGTGATACGGCATTGGTTGTGGCAAAAGCCCAGCTTAGTGCCAATCAAAAGAATGATTCCAAGTTCTCCATGGAAAGAACCGCGACATATGTATTTAAAAAAGATTCCATAGGTACATGGCGTTGCATAATCGACAACTCTTATGGTACTGAAATAATTGAAGAATTAAAGTAATGAGTGAAAGCCGCCGTATTAGGTGGCTTTTTCTTTAGAGATGACAAGGAAGTGATTAGTGTCGAAGCGGGAAGCTTTAAGCCTTTCCTTCAAAGTTCTCTAATTCCAAGAAATAAGTTGATCTAGTTAAAACTAGTGTAGAGATTGTATCGAATGATCTAAATGGATTTGCTAGATTAATTGGTAAAGAAGCATGTTACGAAGGCTTTTTTCTGCAACATGCTTTTAATCCTTTAAAGGACCATAACTGATGACACAACGCTTGCCACTTTTTTATCATTTTGAAATAATTCAGCGAGTACATAAGCTGTTTTTTTTCCGATTCGATCTACTTTTGCTTCAACATGTACGTCTCCTAATCCTACTGGCCGATGAAAGGTAGTATGTAAATCAATTGATGCGAAGGATTGTCCGATACTTAATTTTGAAGATATAGCATAAGCCATTATAATATCTGCGGCCGAAGTGACAAAACCACCCATTGCTACACCGTTACCGTTAATAAACTTTTCATCTACTTTCCATACACCTCTTGCTATTCCATCCTCTGCATAATTTGCTTCAATCTGTAACGTTAGATCACAATTCGGAGGTTGTTTCCCCTCCGTTATAACTTGTAAAAGTTCGTGTCCTTTAAGTGATTTCCCCATTAAATTGCCCCCTTTGAATAAGTTGAAACTATAATACAAAATATTCTAACATATATATTTA
>NZ_JBHXAS010000137.1:0-11784 GCF_042727425.1 Peribacillus sp. NPDC060253 | reverse complement strand
ATTTATCACTCAATGTTAGCCTTTTGTTATACGATATTTGAAAGGATGAGAGATGAATGACTATACAATATTCTCAGTTCACAGTATTCGGATTGGGTCCCATCGGAATTGAAATTCTACGCAGTGCTTACCAAACCAATCCACAATCGATTATCGGTGTTGTCGATATTGATCCAGATAAGGTAGGAAAGGATATTGGCTCATTAATCAATGAAAAAGAAACGAACAAGTGTGTAGTCTCCCATATACAGAAAGTAAATACTGAAGCTGACCATCCTATCGTCCTACATGCAACCGGTTCCAACGCACAACAAGTATGGCCCCAAATCAAAGAGCTGCTAGATTACGGCTTTTCAGTGGTTTCCACCTGTGAACAGCTTTCCTACCCATGGCATCGCTACCCCCTACTTTCAAAGGAAATAGATGATTATGCTAAAGCAAAAGGGCTTAGTGTCATCGGGACCGGCATCAATCCGGGGTACATCATGGATACTATGGCCATTTCTTTTACAACAGTATTGACCACGGTTAACCAAATTAAGGTCAATCGTAAAGTTGATGTTTCGAAAAGGCGCCTCCCTTTACAAAAAAAGGTCGGAATCGGGATGACCAGAGAAGAGTTTGAATTTTTAGCTGAACGGAATAAAATTGGGCATGTAGGTCTTGAGGAGTCTGTCAGGTTAATCGCTTATGGGCTGAATTGGAATCTTTCAAGTGTTATCAATACCATTGAACCAATGATTGCAAGCGAAAATATGACCGTTCCGCTAACTACCTTAAAACCTGGTGATGTTAAGGGGCTTCATCAAATTTCCACAGGCAATACTGTTGACGGAAAGCAAATTTCCTTGGATTTAACGATGTCTGCAGGAATTAAACAGGAAGATGAAATCGTTATCGAGGGGAACGAAACCCAAAGGTTGATTGTTCCAAACGGCATTTTTGGAGATACAGCAACCGCAGCAATGATTATCAATACCGCTAAGCAAATTGATGCCCTCCGTAAACCAGGTTTACTTACAATGGCTGACATCGGGGTGCCGAGAAATATAAATCAATCACACTTTGTGCGTATTTAATGGCTAACCAACAATCTTGCGTATAAGACTTACGATATTAGCAAAGGTGAACCCCGAATGGTTCACCTTTTCGATTTGGCCCAGTATTTATTCCAAGATCAAGAACGATGACGATCAATGAAATGGTTGCTGATAAGCACTTCCAAATAAAGCCGCAAACATTACACCAGGTACTGTTGAGCATGCTAACATGACAAAAAACCACCATAAACGGTGGCTTTACTTCCTATATGTAGGAATCGACTATTTTATGTAATTTATCTTATTTCAGGAAAATACATTCCGGAAATGACATGATTTTTCTATTTTCATTAATGTGTTTGAGAACCAAGTTTCACGGAAATCGAATTGGCTGCTTTCGTTACTTTGTCAATCAATTCAGGCAAGCGGTCTTCCTGAAATCTCACTTCAATCCCAGCCACACTAATACCAGCTACTATTTGACCTTTACCATTGAGTATCGGTGCACTCACCGCTTTTGTATAATCCTCAAGTTCTGATGAAGTTATCGTGTAACCATTCATTCTCGCTTCATCCAAAGCATGACGGAGTTTAGTTTTTTCCGTTATCGTTCCAATGGCGATTGGTTTTAATTGAATCCTTCCCAAATAATTTTCACGCTCTTCTTCTGGCAAATAAGCTAGGATGATTCGAGAATCGCCAGCATATAATGGCGAACGCCTTCCAATAGATGTATAAAGACGAACAGGATGCAGGGTGTCCACCTTTTCAATGTACATGGCTTCGTCCTTATCCCTCACAATTAAATTCACTGCCTCTTCAACATCATCCCGTAGGTCTTTCATGATGGGATAGGCAATTGATCTGATATCCAAACGCTCTCCCACCAGTTGACCAAACTGCAGAAATATAAGCCCAAGTGAATAATATCCATCATCATCCCTAGTTAAAAACCCCATTTCTTCCAATGACCCCAGCATTCGGTGCAATGAGGTTTTTGGCAGGTTGGAAATTACCATCATTTCATTAAAGCTGAGTTTCGGATGATTGATGAAAAGGGTAAGGATTTGCATGGATTTAACGACGGTTTTGTTATGTGCTTGCATACATAAGTCTCCTTTCATGATACAAGTTATCCTGGATGTACTCACATACTATCATTCTATAATAAAACAAGGAAAAAAGGATATAATGGTATACAGTAAAATACATATAAGGGAAAAGGAAAAAGAAAGCACTCTTTAAGAGTACTTTCTCATCGTTTACGACTTCTTGCTGAAGGAACTATATGACAAACCATTTTTTCAGAGCTAATGAAATCGAAACCTGTAATTCTTTCAATTGCAGTTCTTTTTGAAGGAAAAGCCGTTCTGCCTCTTTTAAGGTCACCCTTGAGAATTGAATGGATTCCCCTGGTTTAACTTGTGCAATCATTGGTAAATCGGCTGTAATCACCTGTGCTATTTTAGGATATCCTCCTGTTGTTTGGCTATCTGCAAGGAGAATGATCGGGTTTCCATCAGGAGGAACCTGTACGGACCCATTAGTTACCGCTTCTGATAATAGATCCCCGTTATCCTGTAACTCTAACTTCGGGCCTGATATTCTATACCCCATACGGTCAGATTGATTGGAAACTTTAAATGAACCTTCTACAAAACTATCTTTACTTGAGTTTGTGAAATATTCGTACTGGCTTCCTTCGATGAAACGGATGGAAGGCTTTCGATCTGGAAAAAACTCCTTATTATTAACAAACCACTTTGGGAAGGCAAATGAACCTTTGACCTCCCATTCACCAAGATTTCTGGTAGATTCATTACATTCCAACAGATCGTCAGCTCTTAATGCCCTTCCCTTATAGCCGCCAATCCCCCCCCGTAAATAGGTGCTTTTACTACCCATTACTTCAGAAATGGTGAATCCTCCCGCCACAGATAAATAAGCCCGGCAACCTGATTTACACCCTTCAAATCGAAGAATCGATCCTTTTTTCACATATATGGGCTTCCACATCGGTGCAATCCGGCTGTCAATGGTAGGTGATAAATCACCACCTGTTATCGAGATCAAGCAGTTTTTCTCCACTTTAATAGTCGGACCCATTAATGTTATTTCTAAGGCCGCTTCTCCTTCTTCATTACCAACCAACATATTGGCAATTCGTAAAGAATATCCATCCATTGCCCCGCTTACTATCACACCATGTTGCTGAAATCCTTTTCTTCCAAGATCTTGTATACTAGTCAATAATCCCGGCTTGATTACACGTAGGCTCACTGTAACCCCTCCTTAAGGACCATTTCTTCATACTCTTGATTAGAAATCGGATGGAATTTCACAATGTCTCCTGCTTGTAATAAACTTGGCGGATTTACATTTGGCAAAAATAATTTCGTTGGCGTTTGTCCGATTAACTGCCATCCTCCAGGTGTTGATATGGGATATACACCCGTTTGCATACCGGCAATTCCAACTGCCCCTGTTGGTATCGTCATTCTAGGAGAAGAACGCCTAGGCGTCGCTATTTCTTCAGATAGTCCCCCTAGAAACGGAAAGCCAGGTGCAAATCCGATCATATAGGCCAAATACTCACCGGTTGAATGAATATGAATGACTTCATCAGTGGTCAAATTATTATAACGAGCTACATATTCCAAATCCGGTCCATATTCCCCTCCATAACACACGGGAATGGAAACCGTCCGATGTGTCAGCTTTTTACCTTCTTGTATACCCTGTAATTTCATGTCCAAGATGGAACGAACCACTTCATAGGGAGAAATGTCTTCCATTCCATTGCTTTGTTTTTGATTCTTATAGATAACCAGCGGATCATAGAATACCGTCAAATTCGTAAATGCAGGTACACATTCTATAAATCCTACAAAGGGTTCATCTTCCAGTGAATCCAAAAACAATTTTATTTTTTTGTGAATGCTGTATTCCATTCCATTCCCAAATGTAATCACGATTGCGGAATCGCCCAAGGGAGACAGTTTACATGCAGTTTTATTCAAAAGCTTTTCCGACATAGAAATCAACTCTTTCTGTCCATTATAAAACGCCTAATTTTTCATCACGAATGTCCGTTATAAACATATGTCCAGGTGCATGTGTGATCATGATTTCAGGTTTGGTTTCCATAGCAATGGATTGAGGCGTGACACCACATGCCCAAAAGACTGGGACTTCCCCTTCACGAATCGTTACTGCATCACCAAAATCGGGATTCTCTATACTGGACACCCCTATTGCTTCAGGATCGCCGATATGGATCGGACCACCATGAACTGCCGGGAAACGCGATGTCACTTGAGCTGCCCTCACTACATCTTTTTGGGGAATCGGCCGCATGCTTGCTACCATATTCCCATGAAAAATTCCTGCTTCGATACACGGAATATTGGTTTTATACATCGGTACATTGCATCCCTCATCAATGTGACGAATCGATATATCATTATTTAAAAGTGCGTGTTCGAAAGTAAAGCTGCATCCGATTAAAAATCCTACCATATCTTCTTCCCAGTAATCTGAAATATCCGTTACTTCTTCCACTAATTCACCATACTTATATACCCTATATTTAGGAATATCGGTGCGTATATCTCCAGACTGGGCAGCAAATGCAGGAATAGGTGAACCAACTTCCGTTACATCCAGCAATGGGCACGATTTAGGGTTGCGCTGGCAGAATAATAAAAAATCAAAAGCATGCTCTTTTTTTAAGATGGCTAGGTTCGCTTGTGCATACCCGTTAGCCATGCCAGCAGTCGGTTTAATCCATTCATTATTTCGAATCATGGAACGTAATTCTGCCGGGGTTGCTTGGGAAAGATCAATCATAAATCATTCATCTCCTATGGACAGCTGGCAGTTAGCAGTAAACTGCCAGTCGCATTCATCATCATCAAAAAAGTGCGGGTAGTTGCTTCACTAATGTATATGCACCCATTAATGCCATGACGACTACTACAAATACACCGGAAATCGTCAACCATAAAGGATGCTTATAATTACCTACAATATTTTTCTTATATGCAGCAATCAATAGCGTACCAAGGGCGATTGGTAAAATCAGACCATTTATCGCTCCAACTACAAGCAGAACTTTAACCGGTTGACCAATTAACAAAAAGCAAATAGTCGATACGACTATAAAGCCGATGATTATCCAGTTTGCCTTATTATTGATTTTTTCGCTGAATGTTCTGATAAAGGAAACAGAAGTATATGCCGCTCCAACAACTGATGTGATTGCGGCAGCCCACATAACGATACCGAAGATTTTATATCCTACATTACCAGCAGCGAGTTGAAAAACGGATGCTGCAGGGTTATCCGGATTAATTTGTAAACCTTTCGAAACAACACCCAATACTGCTAAAAATAGTGCAACACGCATTACCGTAGTTATCAATATTCCCATTACCGAACTCTTTGTGACTTGTGGTAATGCGTCAACACCTTTCACGCCTGCATCCAATAGACGATGCCCCCCCGCAAAAGTAATATAGCCGCCTACAGATCCACCCACCAATGTGACGATTGCGATAATATCGATTTTATCAGGTGCAAAAGTCTTCACTACTGCTTCCCCGACTGGAGGAGAGGTTGTCCAAGCAACGTAAATCATCAAACAAATCATAAAAAATCCGGCAATTTGCGTAAAACGGTCCATGGCTTTTCCCGCTTCTTTCACGACAAATATCAAAACGGCGATGACGGCGCTTATTGCCGCACCCACAGTTGGGGATATTCCCGTCATTGCATTTAGACCAAGCCCAGCTCCTGCGATATTTCCTATATTAAATGCGAGACCACCCATAACGATAAGTGCCGCAAGGACATAACCGAGTCCAGGAAGAACCATGTTTGCAATCTCTTGCCCTCGTTTTTCAGATACAGCTATTATGCGCCATACATTTGTTTGGGCAAAAATATCAAGAATGACAGAGATTAGAATAACGAAGCCAAAACTTGCCGCTAGACTTTGGGTGTAAACGGTTGTTTGCATTAAAAAACCTGGTCCTATTGCGGATGTTGCCATTAGGAATGCTGCACCTAACAATAAAGTACGGTTTGTTTTTGGCTTAGTGGGAGTCTTTTTCTGTGATGTTGTATTTTTAATTGGCTCCAATGGAATCTGCCTCCTGATTGTCTTGGTTTTTATTTGAATGACTTGACTGTTATTTCTGATAATTGTAAAGATTTTTTCACATGTCGAGCAAAGGTTAAAGCATGTGCCCCATCCCCATGTATACAAATGGTATCAGCTCTTAAAGTCACATCGGATCCCTGCTGGGACAAGACTTTCCCTTCTTTTACCATGCGAATGACTTGCCCAACGGCATCATCATCATTTTCTATCATTGCATCCTTCTCCAAGCGAGAGGTCAATGAACCATCTTTTTGATAGGTCCGATCAGCAAATACTTCACTGGCCGTTTGTAATCCGATAGCCTGTCCAGCCCGTATTAGCTCACTTCCCGACAAACCAAATAAAATTAGCTCAGGATTCACGTTATATACAGCTTCAGCAATGGCCATGGATAACTCTTTGTTCTTAGCGGCCATATTATACAAAGCTCCATGTGGTTTAACATGCTGCATACTTCCGCCTTCTGATTGCAAGAAGCCATTTAAAGCCCCAATTTGATAGACGACAAGATCATAAGCTTCCTGTGGTGTTACAAACATATTCCGTCTGCCAAAACCAATTAAATCCTGGAAACCTGGATGTGCCCCGATTTTGACAGCCTTCCCCATTGCAAGTTGTACCGTTTTTCTCATGACCGTCGGATCACCGGCATGAAATCCACAAGCAATATTGACTGAAGTTGCATAATCTAAAATCTCTTTGTCATTTCCAATTTGATAAGCACCAAAACTTTCGCCTAAATCACAATTCAAATCAACCGTTTTCATTTTACCCTCTCCTTTTTACCGGAAATTTCTGTTTATTAATCGCGTAAATATGTAAGAATGCTTCATTTCACTTAAACCATATGAATATACCGAAATTCGGAACTTAAGTTTCATATTTCGGAATATTCATATTCTACCATGTTTTAATTATTTCGACAATACTTTGTTAGATAACCTAACATTTAGTTTTGTCTACTATCATGCTTCAGGTTAATGGTAGAAGTACTAATATAAAAAAGCCGTTGTTCCTCTGATTAGGAAACAACGGCCTTGATTACAATAATTATTGCGCATTTCATGACATTCGATGTTGAGACAGGACTTTTCTTAGTTAAATCGATTTATAGAAAATAATGATATATCTTCCTTGCTCGTACCGGAAATGATCAGGTCACTCAGAATCTCTCCCATGATACTGCTGAATTTAAACCCGTGTCCAGAGAATCCTGCTGCAATAGCAATGTGTGGATAATAAGGATGTTTATCCACTATAAAGTTCTCGTCAGGGGTCATGGTATAGATGCAAGTTTTCCCATATTTCATTTTTTGATCAGTAGGCATATATTGCCGTAAAAACTTCACCAAATCTCCTTCATCTTCTTCCAATTCACCAAAACCTTTTATACAGCCATCAGGATTTATGCGTTCTCCACCATCATGTCTCCCTATTTTCATTCCAGAACCATTTATACTTGGAAAGCCATAATATGTACCAATAGAAGTATCAAAAGTAAAAGCTGGAAAGTCATGATGATTATATAATTTTTCATTTGCATGAAACCATGCAAATGTTTTTCTGATAGGTTCTAGAGGCAGATTTAAATCTAACATCGCTAATATTTTTGGAGCCCATGCCCCAACTGTAACCACTAAAGATTCTGAGTGGAATGTCTGTTCATCCGTTTTAATCGTGACCCCATCACTATGAACTTCTATCTTCCTTACATGACTGTTTATATGGAAGTCAGCACCATGAGATTTCGCAAGTTGTTGATACGCTCTGATGCACTCTTCACTATTTAACACGCCCGAAGTCGATTCAAAGCACCCAATAAAGTCCTCTGGCAGTGTTATACCAGGCCATCTATCATGAATTTGATTGGAATCCAAGATTTCCATTGGTAAACCATATTCCTTCGAACCAGCTTTCACTTGTTTAATGAAGGCGGAATTTTGGCTTCCAGCATTCAGGACCCCCGTTGGAAGAAACAATTGTTTACCCGTATTTTTTTCCAACTCCCCCCATAGCTTTTGGGATTTAAGTGCCAAAGAAACATACTCCCTACCTTCACCATAAGCATGTCTAATAATTCTTGTTTCCCCGTGATGGCTGCCTTTATTATGAGGAGGAACAAAGGAATCCAATAATAGTACTTTTTGTCCCTTTTTTGATAGAAAATATCCTGAAGACATTCCCATGGATCCAGCTCCAATTACAATTACATCATAGTGCATCTTGCTTCCCTCCTTTTTAGATGAATCATACAATCATTCTAGTTTAACAGCAATCATTCATATGATCCTTAATGAAAAAGGAAGCCCCTTTACTCTATAAAATAAAGTAAAACAGCTTCCATCTTTTTTTAGAACTCCATTTCCCCAATCGCCTTTTCAACTAGCATAACTATTTCCCCTTCATGAATTTGTCTATAAATCGCTTCAATGTCAGGGTGAAAAAAGCGATCTTCTTCCACCATCGGGACTTGGCTCCGAACTAAATGATATATACCTTCCGTAACCGGGGACGGTTTCAATGGTAGATGAAAATCCATTGCTTGCGTGGCCGTCATCAGTTCAATGGCTAATATATATTCAAGTTTCTTTGAAATTTGATAGGCTTTCTTCGAAGCGAAATAAGCAAAACTTATCAAATCTTCTTGATTAGCGCATGTAGGGGTATTATCTACTGTGGCTGGATGAGAGAGCACCCTTATCTCGTTTAATAGTCCTGCGGCTGTATATTGCGGGATCATGTAGCCACTATTTAAACCAGGATTCACCACTAAGAAATTAGGTAATTCACTAAGGTGATGGTTTACTAGGCGATCTATTCTACGTTCAGTTATTTTCGCTAGGTTTGCTAATGCTATGGCTATCGTATCCGCGTATATCCCTATAAATGAACCATCAAAATTTCCAGCCATGAGTGCAATCCCATCTTCCTCTTCCGGAAAAATCAAAGGATTGTCACTTACAGAGTTCATTTCATTCTCAATTGAAACAGCAGCGTCTTTCAATACTCTTTTTATGGCTCCATGGACTTGTGGAATGCATCGTAAACTAAGCGCATCTTGTAATCTATGTTCCTTGTATGTATCAATGATTTGGCTGTCTTCCAGTATCCTTGTAACATTTCTGGCTGTCTTAGCCTGTTCCTCATGCTTTTTTATTGCATGGGGACGGGGATCAAATGCCTTAATTGTACCTTTTAGCACTTCTAAGGACATTGCACCCGTAATGTCTGCGGTTTTAGCTGCTTGCATACTATTGTATAAAGCTAGAGCAGCCATAGCAGTGACGGAAGGAGTTCCGCTTATGAGAGCCAGTCCTTCTTTACACCCAAGCGTTACAGGCTTTAATCCGGATTTAGCTAACGCACCCTCTCCCGGTAGAAGCTCATCGTTGTACCACGCCCGTCCCTCCCCGATCAACAATAAGGCCATGTGTGCTTCAGGAGACAAATATCCCACTGACCCATCTCCTGGAACATAGGGAAGTACATCGTGATTTAATAATGAAGCAATAAGTTTTAATACTTGTAAACGGACACCTGAATAACCCTGGCCTAAATTTACAAGTATCATCAATTGAATGGCTCTTACTACTTCTTTTTCAAGAGGTTCCCCAACCGAAACAGCATGAGAACGAACAATATTCCGTTGAAGGGTTTCTGCGTCTTCTGGAGAAATCACCTCCGTCATATTACTGCCAAACCCTGTCGTTACACCGTAAATCAATCTATTATCATCTAAAAACTTTTCTATTAAGCTTCGTGATTGATCCACTCTTTCACAATACGCCTGTGTGAAGGTAACGATTGCACCATATCTTGCAACCGCTATCATCTCATTGATTGATATTGCATCATCACCCAGTGCAACCTCTTTAATATCTTTAGGATGTAAACAATCGGTCGTTGTCATCCTTACACATCTCCTCTCCTATGACTCTTCAAGAAGGAGAAAAAAGTTTTGATCCTTCTCATTTAGAAATTAATCTTATGTTATTTTCTTATTTTCTGTAAAGGGAATATCGGTTCCCTTCGAAAAGTTCCCCGCTTCTAGTAATGGGTCACTCGCTTCATGCAAGGAAAGATTCTTCGTTTCAGGTGCCCAGGCGATCGATACAATCAAACCGATTAGCAGAACTACAGCCATACCAATCATTGATGTACTTAATCCGAATGAATTTAGACTAATGGGCAGCAGAAATGTTCCAATTGCAGAACCAATTCGACTAATTGCCGTAACCATACCTATTCCAGATCCACGAATCTCAGTTGGAAAAAGCTCTGCTGGGTATACTAATGTAAGGTTTGATGCTGCTGACATGAAAAATGTAAAGATCAAGAAGGCTGTCAACATTAAGAATTGAGAACTATTGTGTAAGAAGCTGAGTGAAAACAATGAAACAGTAAGGACCGTAAAAGCCCCGATCGTAAATCCTCTACGAGAAAATTTCGCGAGTAACCAAAGTCCGAAAATTGCCCCAACAAGCAAGAATAGATTTAACATAGTATCGGCAAAAAAGTTTTGTTCAAAACCCATTGTACTTAGTATCGACGGAAGGAACGTGTAGATTGCAAAGTACGGAATAACAAGAGTTAATTTGAATATTCCACCAAAAGCCGTACGTTTACGAAGTTTTTTGCTGAAAAGTCCACTAAATCCAAGAGTCTTTTGATTTTCCGTACCAGTAACCGTTTCTCCCATTTCAACGTTCGATCCAAGGTGTTTTTTTACTATATGGCGAGCTTCTTCGACACGCCCCATGCTGACAAGCCATCTTGGTGATTCAGGCGTTCCTATACGTAAGATCAAAACCACAATAGCGGGAATAGCAGCACTAATAAGCATCCAACGCCATGAGTCTGACCCAACCTGTCCCAGGTAATGACCAACAAAGTTTGAAGCTACATATCCAAGCGTCCATACTACGTTTATAGATGCGAGAAGCGAGGAGCGATACTTTTTTGGTGAAAACTCGGCGAGTAGGGTCGTACCGACAGCATAATCTCCTCCAAGTCCAAAACCAATTAGTAACCGTAAAATGAGAAGTTCTTCTGGACCACTAACAAAAAATTGTAAAATAGTAGCAATCGTGATCAGTAAAAAGTTTACGAGAAAGATTTTCTGTCTGCCAATACGATCAGAAAGTCTTCCAAGTACCAACGCTCCCCCAAAAAGACCGATTAATGCAGAACTTCCGATCAATCCAGTCCACATTGCATTTAACTCCAATTGAGGACCAAGTAATGTCAGAGCCATCGCGATGATTCCAAGTGAATAACCATCACAAAAGCTTGATCCAAAGGTAAGGCCAGCAATACGAAAATGAAACTTATTAAATGGGGCATCGTCCATAGTGATCTTTTGTTCGTTCAAAGTATCCCCTCCATTTTTTGACTATTCAGATATATTGACGTAAAAAATTAATTTACAATGAAATACACTCAGGCAGGACCTCCGTCCTCTAACAACTAATTCGACCTGAATAATCTAAACACAAATTGCCCACTCCAGCATGCATTACTCAATATTCATTATTTCACCATTTGTTTTCGCTTTGAAATACTTTTTACCTCCTAACTATC